>NZ_JBFUHH010000125.1:0-12511 GCF_056402495.1 Microvirga sp. P4_A5
GCTCCCCGCCGGGGAGAGGTGGGAGAGCCCCTCGCTTCGCTCGATATCTCGTGTCGGAGAGGTGGGATAGCTCCGCTCTTCCCGTGACGAGCCCCAGCCTCGTCCGCCATCGCCGGTTTGATGCTGCCCCTGCGACATATTGCTACAACATATCAAATCGACTAATGCCTGCGATATGGGGCGGAGCGACCCACGCGCTCGTCACGCAACAGGAGCGTCGTCATGCTGCCGGTCGAACCCTCGATCCTTATCAATGCCTCGAGAGGTGGGATAGGCCCTCGCTTCGCTCCACCTCCCCCCACCGGGGAGAGGTGGGATAGCCCCATGGCGACTCCCGTTGGGCGGTGCCGCTTCATCTCGTTAAACCGCTTTTTAACCATGCGTCTCTACAACTCGCATTATGGTCATACGCAGGCGCCTCCGCCGATTCCTCATTCCCCTGACGCTCTACAGCGTGTCCGCCGCCGTGGCCGGATACTTCGTCCACCATGCCCATAGCGGCGCGCGCGGTTTCGAGGCACGTGAGAAATACGAAGCGCAGGCGCAGGATCTCACCAACGAACTCGAGATCGTGCGCTCCGAGCGGGCCGATTGGGATCGTCGCATCGCGCTCCTGCGCAGCGACCAGATCGACCGCGATCTTCTCGAGGAACGGGCCCGCGTCATGCTCGGACGTGTGCACCGCAGCGATCTCGTCATTATCCTCGGCGACGGCAAAAATTAACCCGATCTTCCGCTTAACTTAATTCGAGTTGATCGAAATTAAGCGAGTTTTATCAAGAGGTTGTTTCATTCACTGTATCGTTGAAACACTCTTTTGAGGCTCTCGATTTCCTTAACCGACTGCGCTACAACTTTCGTCGAGGAAACCCTTCGGAGGACCCGATGGCTGTTGCTGCCCGCAAGGCAAACAAGTCCACGCCAAACAAGAATGCGGCTCGAAAAGCCGTTCCCAATTCCCCCCAATTCGACAAGGACCAGGATCTCGACGCCTACCGCGAGATGCTTCTCATCCGCCGCTTCGAGGAGAAGTCCGGCCAGATGTACGGCATGGGTCTCATCGGCGGCTTCTGTCACCTCTATATCGGCCAGGAAGCGGTCGTCGTCGGCATGCAGCTTGCGACGAAGCCCGGCGACCAGGTGATCACCGGCTATCGCGATCACGGTCACATGCTGGCCTGCGGGATGGAATCGCGCGGCGTCATGGCCGAATTGACCGGCCGTCGCGGCGGCCTGTCGAAGGGCAAGGGCGGCTCCATGCACATGTTCTCGAAGGAGAAGCATTTCTATGGCGGCCACGGCATCGTCGGCGCGCAGGTGTCGCTCGGCACCGGTATCGCGTTTGCCAACCATTACCGCCAGAACGGCAATGTGTGCCTGACCTATTTCGGTGATGGCGCGGCGAACCAGGGGCAGGTCTACGAGAGCTTCAACATGGCGCAGCTCTGGAAGCTGCCGGTCGTCTACGTGATCGAGAACAACCGCTACGCCATGGGCACCGCGGTCAGCCGCGCTTCCGCCCAGACGGATTTCTCCAAGCGCGGCGTCTCGTTCGGCATTCCCGGCGAACAGGTGGACGGCATGGATATCCGCGCGGTCTATGCGGCCGGGCAACGGGCCATCGAGCATGCGCGCTCCGGCAAGGGGCCCTACATTCTCGAGATGCAGACCTACCGCTATCGCGGCCACTCCATGTCCGACCCGGCGAAGTACCGCACGAAGGACGAGGTGACCCGCATGCGCGAGGAGCACGACCCCATCGAGCAGGTGCGCCGCCGCCTTCTGGAGAGCTGGAAGCTGTCGGAAGACGAGCTGAAGGCCATCGACAGCAAGGTGCGCGAGATCGTCAACGTGGCGGCCGAGGTCGCGACGCCATGGCGATCGACATTCTCATGCCCGCCCTGTCTCCCACCATGGAACAGGGCAAACTGGCCAAATGGCTGAAAAAAGAAGGCGACAAGGTCAAGCCCGGCGACGTGCTGGCCGAAATCGAAACCGACAAGGCGACCATGGAGGTCGAGGCGATCGACGAGGGAATCCTTGCCAAGATCCTCGTCGGCGACGGCACCGACAACGTCGCGGTGAACACGCCCATCGGCGTGCTGGCCATGGACGGCGAGGACGTGTCGAAGGCGGCGGCGTCGTCCGCCGCACCCACGGCCCCTGCCGCTCCCGCCCAAACCGCGCCGACACCGGATGCGCAGAAGGAGGGGCTCGCCGACGCCCCCTCGGCGATAGGCCGCGGGGCGGACACGAATCCGGATGCATTGCCGGCGGCGCCCTCCCTGATCTCCACACGCACCTCGCACGATGCCATGGCGGAAATTCCCGAGGGCACCGAGATGGTCACCATGACCGTCCGCGAAGCGCTCCGCGACGCCATGGCGGAGGAGATGCGCCGGGACGGCAACGTGTTCGTGATGGGCGAGGAGGTGGCCGAATACCAGGGCGCCTACAAGGTCACGCAAGGATTGCTGCAGGAATTCGGCGATCGCCGCGTCATCGACACGCCGATTACCGAGCACGGATTCGCGGGCGTCGGCGTCGGCGCGGCGTTCACGGGCCTGCGCCCGATCGTCGAGTTCATGACGTTCAACTTCGCCATGCAGGCGATCGACCAGATCATCAACTCGGCGGCCAAGACCCTCTACATGTCGGGCGGCCAGCTCGGCGCGCCCATCGTGTTCCGCGGCCCCAACGGCGCCGCCTCGCGCGTCGGCGCGCAGCACAGCCAGGACTTCTCGGCGTGGTACTCGGCGGTGCCGGGTCTCAAGGTGGTGTCGCCCTATTCGGCGGCCGACGCCAAGGGCCTGCTCAAGAGCGCGATCCGCGACCCCAACCCGGTGATCTTCCTCGAAAACGAAATCCTCTACGGCCAGTCGTTCCCGGTGCCGAAGCTCGATGATTTTGTGGTGCCGATCGGCAAGGCGCGCATCCACCGCGAAGGCAAGGACGTCACGCTCGTGTCCTTCTCCATCGGCGTCAGCTATGCGCTGAAGGCGGCGCAAGAACTGGAGAAAGAAGGCATCAGCGCCGAGGTCGTGGACCTTCGCACCATCCGCCCGATGGACACCGACACCATCGTGGCCTCGGTGATGAAGACGGGGCGCTGCGTGACCATCGAGGAAGGCTATCCGCAATCCGGCGTGGGTTCGGAAATCTCCGCCCGGATCATGGAGAATGCCTTCGATTACCTCGACGCGCCGGTCATCCGCATCACCGGCAAGGACGTGCCGATGCCCTATGCGGCCAACCTCGAAAAGCTAGCGCTTCCCTCCGTCGCCGAGATCGTGCAGGCGGCGAAGGCGGTTTGCTACAGGTAACCCCATGGCCAACCACAAATTCGACGCCCTCAACGTTCCCCCCGACGCGCTTGAAAAAGGCGGCGTGGAGATCTTGCGGGCGTCGGTGGTGGACGGGGCGGTGAGCATCGCGCTGAGGCGCGCGTTTGACGATCCGTTCACCTGGGGCGTGTTGCTGGTCGATCTCGCACGACATGCGGCGCGCGTCTATGCGGCCGAGACAGAATATTCCGAAGCCGAGGCGATGGCTGAAATCACCGCCGGCATCCAGACCGAGTTGGACGATCCCTCCGATCCCGGCCCGACCCAGGCCATCAACTGAACCTCAATCGCTCAGGATCCATCACATCATGCCCATCAATATCCTGATGCCCGCTCTCTCTCCCACCATGGAAAAGGGCAACCTTGCCAAGTGGCTGAAGAAGGAAGGCGACACGGTCAAATCCGGCGACGTCATCGCCGAGATCGAAACCGACAAGGCCACCATGGAAGTCGAAGCGGTGGATGAGGGGATCCTCGCCAAGATCCTCATTCCCGAAGGCACCGCCGACGTGGCGGTGAACCAGCCGATCGCGGTGATCGCCGGTGAGGGCGAAGACCCCAAGAGCGTGACGGGCGCCGCCTCCGGCGGCCCGGCGCCGAAGTCGGAAGCGGCGGCCGCGCCGGCTCCCGCCGCGGCTCCCGCACCGAAGGCCGAGGCAGCGGCTCCGCAAGCTTCCGCACCCGCTGCCGCACCCACGCCTCCGGCAAAGCCAAATGGCGGCGCAGGGCAGGGCGGGCGCATCTTCGCGTCGCCGCTCGCCAAGCGCGTCGCGAAGGAGGCCGGTCTCGATCTCGGATCGATTCAAGGCTCGGGTCCGCATGGGCGCATCGTTGAAAAGGACGTGAAATCCGCGGTTTCGGGTGGAACGGCGAAACCTGCGCAGCCCGCCGCCGCGCCGGCTGCGAAAGCCGCACCAGCGGCGGCGCTCGCAAGCTCCATGTCGTCCGATCAGGTCAAGGCGATGTTCGAGCCGGGCTCCTACGAGGAAATCCCCCTCGACGGCATGCGCAAGACCATCGCCAAGCGTCTGGTGGAATCCAAGCAAACGGTGCCGCATTTCTATCTCACGCTCGATTGCGAACTCGATGCGCTCATGGCCATGCGCGAGCAGATCAATGCGGGCGCGCCGAAGGACAAGGATGGCAAGCCGTCCTACAAGCTCTCGGTGAACGACTTCGTCATCAAGGCCATGGCGATTGCCCTTCAGCGCGTGCCGGCGGCGAACTCGGTCTGGGCTGATGATCGCATCCTGCGCCTCAAGCATTCCGATGTGGGCGTCGCGGTCGCCATCGAAGGCGGGCTGTTCACGCCGGTGATCCGCAAATGCGAGACCAAGACGCTGACGGCGATTTCGGCCGAGATGAAGGATCTCGCGGGCCGCGCCCGCAACCGTCGTCTCAAGCCCGAGGAATATACCGGCGGCTCCACGGCCGTCTCCAATCTCGGCATGTTCGGCATCAAGGATTTTCTCGCCGTCATCAACCCGCCGCAGGGCACGATCCTCGCTGTCGGCGCGGGTGAGAAGCGCATGGTGGTGAAGAACGACGCGCCCGCCATCGTGCAGGCGATGACGGTGACGCTCTCGTGCGACCATCGCGTCGTCGACGGCGCGCTCGGCGCGGAATTGCTGGCCGCGTTCAAGGTGCTGATCGAGAATCCGATGTCGATGGTGGTGTAAGGAATGCGCTTCTTTCCCTCCCCCTTGCGGGGAGGGGTAGGGGTGGGGGTCGCGACTTATGCTCATGCCAACAGGACCAGCAATGTCATGGAAGCAGCCACGCCTCAGACCGATTACGGCGCGGGCGGCCGCCCATTCGAAGACGTTGCGTCGTGAGCTGACTGAGCCTGAGTTACGGTTGTGGTGGCACCTCCGAAAGCGAATGCCTCTCGAGGGAACGCATTTTCGCCGTCAGGTCGCCATTGATCCTTACGTGGTCGACTTCCTTTGTCACACGGCAAGGATCGTCGTTGAGGTCGACGGCGAACACCATGGCTCGGACGAGGCCCGCGCATATGACGAGAGACGCGGCTCGTATCTTGTCGCTCAGGGTTTGCAGGTTCTCCGTTTTTCCAATCGTGATGTCATGCTCGAAATCGATGTCGTGCTTGACACTATTCATGCGGTGCTTTGCGCGTCCGACCCCCACCCCTAACCCCWCCCCGCAAGGGGGAGGGGAATTGGAGATCTAAATGACAACCCCATACGACATCATCGTCATCGGCGGCGGGCCGGGCGGATACGTCGCGGCGATCCGGGCAGCGCAGCTCGGGCTCAAGACGGCTGTGGTCGAGCGCGAACATATGGGTGGCATCTGCCTCAACTGGGGCTGCATTCCCACGAAGGCGCTGCTGCGGTCTGCCGAGATTTATCACTACATGAATCACGCCAAGGATTACGGGCTCGTGGCCGACAAGATCGGCTATGACGCGGCCGCCATCGTGCAGCGTTCGCGCGGCGTGTCCGGTCGTCTCAACGGCGGCATCGGCATGTTGATGAAGAAGAACAAGATCGACGTGATCTGGGGCGAGGCGAATATTGCGAAGCCCGGCGAGGTCGTCGTCACCGAGCCGAAGAAACCCGCCGTGCAGCCGCAGACGCCGCCGCCCAAGGGGACGCTGCCGGCCGGCACCTATCAGGCAAAGCACATTATCGTGGCGACCGGCGCGCGTCCGCGGGCGCTGCCCGGCATCGAGCCGGACGGCAAGCTGATCTGGACCTATTTCGAGGCCATGAAGCCGGAGGCGATGCCGAAATCGCTTCTCGTCATGGGCTCGGGCGCCATCGGCATCGAGTTCGCCTCGTTCTACCGCACCATGGGCGCCGAGGTTACGGTGGTGGAAGTGCTGCCGCAGATCCTGCCCGTCGAGGATGCGGAGATCGCGGCCCATGCCCGCAAGCGTTTCGAGAAGCAGGGCATCAAGATCATCACCGGCGCGAAGGTAACCAAGGTCGAGAAGGGCGCCAATTCCGTCACCGCCACCATCGACGACGGCAAGGCGACGCAAACGCTCACCGCCGAGCGCCTGATCTCCGCCGTGGGCGTCGTCGGCAACATCGAGAATCTCGGGCTCGAAAAACTCGGCGTGAAGATCGATCGCGGCACGGTGGTCACCGACGGTCTCGGACGCACCAATGTCCCGGGTATCTACGCCATCGGCGATGTCGCCGGACCGCCGATGCTGGCGCACAAGGCCGAGCACGAGGGCGTCATCTGCGTGGAAACCATCAAGGGGCTCGATACGCACCCGATGGAGAAACTGAAGATCCCCGGCTGCACCTATTGCCATCCGCAGATCGCATCCGTGGGCCTGACGGAGGCGAAAGCAAAGGAGCAGGGGCTCGACATTCGCGTCGGCCGCTTCCCGTTCGTCGGCAACGGCAAGGCGATCGCGCTCGGCGAGCCGGAAGGCTTGGTGAAGACCATCTTCGACAAGAAGACCGGGCAGCTTCTCGGCGCGCATCTCGTGGGTGCCGAAGTTACCGAGCTGATCCAGGGTTTCGTCATCGCGATGAATCTCGAGACCACCGAGGAAGAGCTGATCCACGCCGTGTTCCCGCATCCGACCCTCTCGGAGACGATGCACGAGAGCGTGCTGGATGCGTATGGGCGCGTGATTCACATCTAGAGAACGCGACCAGGCCGACGCATCGCCGCGAGCGTTCTGTGCCTTTGAGGGATGCCCGGGTGACTGCGAAAGAAGGCTTGCGTTTCATCCCCGGGCTCGCCCTTTGCGCCGGCATCTCGCTTGCGGCCATCGGCCTGCAGCGGCTGGAGGAGCATTGGACGGGCCGACCGTGGCTCGAAGCGCTCGTGATTGCGATCCTGCTCGGCACCGTCGTCAGAACCTGTTGGACGCCTGGCAGCCGCTGGGTTCCCGGCATCGGCCTCAGCGGCAAGACCCTGCTTGAAATCGCCGTCATGCTGCTGGGAGCATCGGTCAGTTTTCGGGCCGTCGCGGAAGCCGGATTGGGTCTCATCCTCGGCGTAGCCTTCGTGGTCGTGGTGGCGCTCGGCGCGAGTTACGGTCTTTGCCGCGTTCTCGGATTGCCCAAGCGCATGGCGGTGCTCGTCGCCTGTGGAAACTCCATCTGCGGCAACTCCGCCATCGCGGCGGTGGCCCCCGTGATCGGCGCGCGCGGCGAGGATGTGGCGTCCTCCATCGCCTTCACGGCCATCCTCGGCGTGATCGTGGTTCTTGCGCTCCCGCTGCTCGTTCCGCTCCTTGCGCTCACCGACACGCAATATGGAATTCTGGCAGGCCTGAGCGTCTACGCGGTTCCGCAGGTCCTGGCCGCCACCATGCCGGTGGGCATGGTCAGCGTGCAGATCGGGACGCTCGTCAAGCTCCTGCGCGTTCTCATGCTGGGCCCTGTGGTGCTTGTGCTGTCCTTCATCATGGGGACGCGCGGGAAGCGAAGCTCACGGCCGTCGCTGACCCGATTGGTGCCCTGGTTCATCGTGGGGTTTCTCGRCCTCGCCGCTCTTCGCTCGGCGGGCTTGATCCCCGATATGCTTCTTGGCGCGATCATGCCCACGGCGACCATTCTGACGGTCATTTCCATGGCGGCGCTGGGCCTTGGCGTCGATCTCAAGGTGCTGGGCCGCGTCGGCGGGCGGGTCACGCTCGCCGTCACGCTGTCGCTCGTCGTTCTCGTCGCGGTGAGCCTCGGATTGATCGCGGCGCTCGGCGTGCGGTGAGAAGACGCCGCCTCAGCCCGAAATCCGTGTTCCATCCTCGTCGAAAAGATGAAGCCGCGAGGCGTCGAACCGCAGGTCGACCTTGTCGCCGGCGGCGGGAACGAAGCGGCCATCCGCCATGCCCACCAGTTCCCGTTCGCCGACCCGCACGATAACCTGCGTCGTATTTCCAAGGGGCTCGGCGATCAGGACCTCGCCTTTGAAACCATCCGCGACGGCAAGCCCGGTCGCGGGCGCGATCGTGAGGTCGTCGGGCCGCAAACCGGCCGTGACCTGCCGGCGGCTGCCAAGCCGGGCCGCCATGTCGTTCGGCAACGACACGATGGTGTCGGCCGCGAGGGCAAGCCCGGCAGCGGAATCGTGCGCGACCACCGGGAGATCCAGAAGGTTCATGGTCGGCGTGCCGATGAAGCCTGCCACGAAGGTGCTCGCGGGAGCGTGGAAAACCTCCAGCGGCGTTCCGATCTGTTCGATGCGACCGTCGCGCATGATGACGATGCGGTCGGCAAGCGTCATGGCTTCCACTTGGTCGTGCGTGACATACACGATGGTGGTTCCAATCGACTGATGCAGCCGCTTGATCTCCGTGCGCATGTGTCCGCGCAGCTGCGCATCGAGGTTCGACAGCGGCTCGTCGAAGAGGAAAACGCTCGGATCGCGGACGATGGCGCGGCCCATGGCGACGCGCTGGCGCTGGCCGCCCGACAATTCATTCGGGCGTCGCTCCAGCAGGTCCGTCAGTCCGAGCAGGTCGGCCGCCTTTCGCACCTTGACGTCGATCTCGGGCTTCGGCAGGCGCGCTGCGTGGAGCCCGAAGGCGATGTTCCGGTAGACGGTCATATGCGGATAGAGGGCATAGTTCTGGAACACCATGGCGATGTTCCGGTCTTTCGGCTCGAGCGTGTTGACGACGCGCCCGGCGATCCTGATCGTCCCGCTGGTCAGGCTCTCGAGTCCGGCGATCATGCGAAGCGTCGTGGATTTCCCGCAGCCAGACGGTCCCACGAGGACGACGAATTCCCCATCCTCGATGTGAAGGTCGATTCCGTGCACCACCTTCGTGCTGCCGTATCGTTTGACCACGTTCTGGAGCGAGAGGTCGGCCATGGTTCACATCTTTCCCGTCGTCGTCGCGGCACGCGTGTGGCGGTCGATTTCCGCTCTGAGACCTTGCCTTGCCCGCGTGGCGCGCGTGCGCCGGTCCTCGACGAGGTTGCGGGCTTCGGCTTCCTGCGCGGCGTAGATCGCGAGGCTGTCCGCCATGGCCTCGGGGGCCGGTCCGCCCGGCAAGGTCCGCACCGCGATGAAATGCTCCGGGGTGACGACATGCCTGAACATGGTCTCGGAGAGGGCCGGCGCTTGACCCGCCTGCTCGGCGAAGATGCGCGAGAAGGTCTCGTACGAGACGGTCGACAGAGTCTCGCCGCTCTTCTGCAGGTGTCTGGCAAGGTTGCCCGCGATGTGGTGCGCCACGGAGAAGGGCAGGCGCTCCTCGCGCACGATCGTGTCGGCGAGCTCGGTGATCGTGGCATAGGACGCGTCGATATTCGCACGCGCCCGCGCCTCGTCGATCTTCGCGGAAGAGAGCACGCCGTCGAGGAGGGTGAGGATGCGCTCGGCCATGGCGAAGGCCTCGTAACCTTGCGTATGAACCTCGTGCTCGTTGTCGTTCATGTCGGTGAACGGCGTGTTGTGCAGCGCCGTCAGCACCGCGTCGCACTTGCCCATGCACAGGGACGACATCAGCCGAAGGTGTTCGACGGGAACGGGATTGCGCTTCTGCGGCATGATCGAACTGATCTGCACATAGCCATCCGAGAACCGCAACTGGCCGACCTCGAAGGCTGTCCAGAACGCCATGTCCTGCGCAAATCGCCCGAGATCGAGAGCCATTACCTTGATGGCGGCGTAGACGCCGGCCGTATAATCGCTGGAGGCGATGCAGCCGTAGGAGTTCCGGAGGAAGTCGCGAAAACCTAAGAGTTCGGCCATGCGCGCGCGGTTCAGGGGGAACCCGGTCGTGGTGATCGCAGCCGCGCCCATGGTGCAGAGGTCCACCACGTCCCGAGCCTGCATCAACCGCGTCGCGTCGCGCAGCAGCGCCTCCGTCTGCGCGCCGAGATAGTGTCCGTAGGTCGAAGGTTGCGCCGGCTGACCATGGGTGTAGGCGAGAATGAGCGTCCCCGCTTCTTCGCGCGAACGGCGGATCAGGGTCGCGACAACGTCGAGAAGGCGGATGGTGAGATGGTCCAGCCGCTCGAGCAGGGCCAGCTTGAAGAGCGTGTGATCGATATCGTTGCGCGAACGCCCCGTGTGCAGGCGCCCGGCCGTGTCGGGGCCGACGCGATCCGAAAGCAGGCGCTCGACGTAGAAGAACATGTCCTCGAATTCGCCCGTATAGGCCTCCGGTTCGGCACGCGCTGCGAGTTCGGCCTCGATGGAGTCGAGCGCGACGAGAATCGCCGCGATTTCCTCGGCATTCAGCAAGCCCTGTTCGGCCAGCATGACGCCATGCGCGCGATGAAGCTGCAGCAGGTGACCGAGATGATGTCGCTGGCCCAGCGCGAAGGCCGGCGCCAGGACAGACTCCGCGTAGGCCGGAGCCGGAAACCGGTCGGCGTTGCCGATGTGGGATTGCTCTTTCGTACTCTTGCGCATGGCTTAACCCTTCAGCCCGGCGAGCACGACGCCGCGGATGATGTAGCGTTGGAAGACGATGAAGACGAGGAGCGTCGGCAGGGTCGCGATGGTGGCGCCCGCCATGATGAGCTCCCACTCGGTGAGATACTCGCCCGAAAATGACGCGAGCCCGACAGGCAAGGTATAGAGCTCGCGGTCGTTGGTGGCGATCAGCGGCCACAGAAAGGCCGTCCAGTTGCCGAGAAACGTGAAGATCGCGAGCGCCGAGAGGGCAGGAGTGACGAGCGGCATCGCAACCTTCCACCAGATCTGGAATTCGCTCAATCCGTCGATGCGCGCCGCGTGGATGTAATCGTCCGGAACGCCGGCGAAGAACTGCCGCATCAGGAACACGCCGAACCCCGTCATCATTCCGGGAAACATGATTCCCCAGTAGGTGTTCAGCCATCCGAAATTCTTCGCCATGATGTACCATGGGATGATCAGCATCTCGGTCGGGATCATGAGCGTCGTCAGGATGGCGATGAAAATGAGGTTGCGCCCCCGGAACGTGAACTTCGCCAGCGTGTAGCCGATGAGCGAGTCGAAGAAGATCACCGACACCGTGACGAGAGCGCTCGTGACGAACGAATTCAGGAGCCAGTAACCGAACGGAGTGTTCTTGAAGATAAAGAGATAGTTGTCGAAGGTCGGCTCGCGCGGAATGATGTTGAGATCGTAGATCTCGCTCGAATATTTGAGAGAGGTTGCGACCATGTAGATGAGGGGCGTCATCATGACGATTCCGCCGATGACGAGAAGCGTCCAGGCCAGCATCCGGCCCGGATGCGCGGCCATGTCCACCCACCAACGGGAGGACACGAGTGACTCGGTGGCGGTGTCGGGAATCTTCATGTGCGTGACCGGATCAGCCGCAGCTGGATGAGACTGATCGACAGAAGGATGACGAATAGAACGAGGGTCTGGGCGGCAGCATAGCCCATCCGGTAGGACCGGAACGCGCTCTCATAGATGTAGAGCACGAGGGGCTTCGTGCTGTTCAGCGGGCCGCCGGCGCCGTTGTCGGTCATGTTGTAGACCGTGTCGAAGATCCGCAGGAAACCGATTGAGGAGATCACCACCAGGAAGACGATGGTGGGCCTGAGAAGCGGCAGCGTGATCTCGCGCAGGATCATCCACTTCCCCGCGCCGTCGATCCGCGCGGCCTCGTAATAGCTCGACGGAATGGCGCGCAGGCCCGCCATGAAAAGCACGATCTGGAAACCGAGGCCCGCCCAGATCGCCGGCGCGAGAACGGCGGGAAGCGCCTGGGCGGTCGATCGCAGGAAGGGCTGCGTCTCCATGCCGACCACGTTGAGGATGTTGTTGAACAATCCGATCGGCGGCGGCTGATAGAACCAGCGCCAGACCCATGCCATCGCGACGGATGTCGTCAGGTGCGGGATGAAGTAGAACGCACGGATCAAGCCGTGCCCGAACCGCACCTGATCGAGATAATAGGCGATCACGAATGACAGGATGAGGCTCACCGGCGTGCCGATGAGGAGGTACAGAAAGGTGTTCTTGAACGAGATCCAGAACACCGGGTCGTAGAGAATGCGCGAAAAGTTCTCCAGGCCGACGAAGCGGGCCGGCGACAGCAGGTTCCATTCCGTGAACGCGATGCCGAAGGATTCGATTGCCGGGTAGAAGCGGATCACACCGAAAAAGAGGATCGGCACGGAAAGGAAGATCCAGGCGTGGATCGCCTGCTTGGTCTCGATGGTGCGTTCGTCGAAGATCCGCATGATGCGATCCGCCCTATAAGACAGGGTGCCCTGCCGCCG
>NZ_JBFUHH010000126.1:0-10523 GCF_056402495.1 Microvirga sp. P4_A5
GTGACCGGCAGATCCGGCTCGCCGTAACGGGACAGCGCCTGGATGACGAGGGAGCGGATGTTGGCGAAGCTCTTGTCGGACAGACCGAGCTGTGCCGCGCTCTCGGCCGCAAACAGCGTGCGCAGGCGGCGCGGACTGGCCTCGATCTCATCCAGCGGTGTGGCGAACACCTTCCCGATCCGGTTCAGCCCGGAGACCATGTCCCGCCGCTGGATGGCAGTGAGGGTCGCATCCTCCTCTGCCTTTGCCATGACGTCGGCGAACGTGAGCGGTGCCGGGGAGATGAAGGCATCGGCGCTCCCGACGGGAAAGGGCGTCGAAACCGCGGCGTCACGGGGAATGGGTTTGGCGCGAGTGCGAGACGTGGTGACGGCCTTGGGGGGTACCGTCGTCGCCACCGGATAGACAGCAACGTCATCGACGCTGCTACTACAAAAATCGAAGCTGATCTGAGACATCGGGAAAGGCTCCTTGGGTCAAACATGGTCTCGGGATGACAAGGGCGGACAGGGGGGCCGATTCGGGAGATAGCAGCTTTTTGGTCTTACGGAGTTCAACCACCGGCGTTCTCCCGACGGCCGATAAGGCGCTGACATCGCTGGACAAAAACGATCAGGGCTGGCCATCGCCTCTCACCCGCGACGGAGGCGCTCGTACGCCACCACATCCTCTTCGGAGAAGCGCAACTGGGAGCCGATGCGGTGGGCCTTGAGCTCGCCGCGCGCCACCATCCGGCGCAGGGTGCGGACGCTGACGCCCCAGCGGGAAGAGAGAGCTTCGAGAGTCAAAAGAGATTTGGAATTGCTCGTCATGGACGATCCTCCGGTTCATGTTGAATGGCAGCGGAGGCGGCAGGGGACGGGCTGGCAGCGAGGGCTTCGCGCGCCGCTTGCCGGGCCAGGAGACGAACGAGTTCGACCAGCGCCGCAGGCAACAACGCCGGCGGCGGCCGGTTCAGATCGGTGGGTTCGTTGCTGGCCGTGCTGTCCACTGGCGACCTCCAGCGGACAGTGGTGGCTCAGCTCAACGGCGTTGGATAAATCGTCTAGGAGCTCATTTTTGGTCGTCCGGGTCGGACGGGAGCGGTGGCGGTTCAAACAGCGCCAGGTGGCGCACGGAGAGATTGGCGCGCACGATCTCGTCGATCAGCCGCGGCTCGAACGTCAACCCGTCGGGCGCATGCAGCCGGAGCGCTTCCTTGATGAAACCGGCGACGCCGCCAGGAGCAAGACCTGTGTCGGGATCGATGGTGTACGAGGGGATGATCCCGAGATGTTCCTGATAGCAGACCATGAGATGCACGATCAGATCGCGGAGGTTGATGTCAGGCGAACGGCGGCCGTGGTTATCGAGCATCGAACGGGCGTGAACGGAGGCGAGTTCAGCCGCCCGCTCGCTCACTCGCGCCAATCGCTCCAGATGGAGGATAAGCGCCATCATGCTAGGCTGATCCGGTTCCTGAGCGGCCCCCGAGGCGATCGCCATCATCGACAGGCCCTGATCGCCGGCGCTCGCGGCTGACCTCGCAGCATTGCCGAGGTGTTTTGCCAAGGCGGTCAATTCCCGTTTGACTCTTGATGGGCGCAGCCGCGGCGAATGCTCGCAATAGCGCCGGATCGCCTGCACGGCCTCTTCGGCAAGCGCTTCAATGCTTTCGTCGGAGGGGCTGGTCCCAAAACGACGAACGTTGTCCTTCAGCCAGACCACCAGTTCATCCTGGACCATGATCGGATTCCGAGTGGAAATAGCGAGATGCCGTTCTCTGACCTTCCACATAGTAACCCACATTGCGGCGAAGTGTTTGCACATGGTGGGGCGATAGTTCAGTTGGGGGAGCGCTTCGACTTCCATTCAACCCGTCGGCGGTTCGATCGACTCGGCTCCGCCAGACACTCGTTTCGTCAACGTCCGGGACTCAGGGCCGAGACTTCGATGACGGGGCCGTCCAGTCAACTGAATTTTGGCGCCGATAATCGTTTGGTGGGCCGGGATGACCAGCGGACGCGAGCGAAGGCATGCGAGGAGGTCGCGCGACCCGCAAGCGGGGAAGCTAACCCGGTCGTGGTCCAAGTCTATCCTGGCGTGAAGCACGGATTTGCTGATCCGCATTGAGGAGATAATGAAGAGATCCTGGGGTGGCGTTGCCCATCCGGTAGCCCCACCGTCCCCCGGTCATCAGGTACGGCGCCATGTCCATGTTCTCCATCCCGCCGCTTGTTGCACGATTAGGCCTCCACCAGCCCGTTGCGGATCGCGTAGCGGATGAGGGCTGCGGTGGTGTTGAGGTTAAGCTTGCGCAAGGCCAGGGCGCGGTGATTCTCCACTGTCTTGGTGCTGATACTGAGGATGTCGGCGATCTGCTTGTTAGTCTTGCCTTCGGCAATCAGCTGCACCACGACCTTCTCGCGGGGGGTCAGGGCCGACTCGTCCGTGGATCCTTTCGCCAGGTAGGTTTCGAGTAGGGTCTCGGAGACCTTGCCCGTGAAGAAGGGCTTGTGGGCGGCCAGGCTCTCCACCGCCGAGACCAGGAACTGCCGGGCATCGGATTTGAGCAGGAAGCCGCGGGCGCCAGACTCGAGGACGTCGCGCACGAGGGTGTCGGTATCATGCATCGTGAAGATGAGGACTTCGACTCCGGGCACGCGGGCCCTGATCTGCCGGGTTGCCTCGACACCGTTGACGAGTGGCAAGGCGTAATCAAGGACCACGATATCCGGCCGCGTGGCCTGGGCCATATCGATCGCCTCCTTGCCGTCCCGGGCCGATCCGACCACCTCCCAGCCTTCATGTTCCTCAAGAATGGTCCGGACGCCGGAGCGGACCACGTCGTGATCGTCGGCGATCAGGATGCGCGTCATCGCGCGATTCCTTTGGTTGCACCAGATATCGAGTGCGTTTTGGAGGATCCTACAGCGAACCAACATACACGATGTGGTCGCGCGCTAAACCTGCGAAAAACCCTTAAACTGATGGAGGCAGACCCTAAAACTCAGGAGAGGGTCTCGCCATCCGCCTCAGTGCGATCTGACAGCCTTTGCACTCGCAAAACGTCCACCCTGCCGACGTGCCCGGTCAGCTTCAGGGACCGGGACCATCGCTACGAAGCAGGTGCCGCTCCCGCTGGTCCGGATCTTCAGGTCACCGCCAAATTGCTCGAGGCGCGCCCGCATGCCTGCAACTCCGACGCCGAATTGGATCGGTAAGTCTGGCCGCGCCGGGCTTATCAACCCGTGTCCGTTGTCGCGTATGCGGACGACCAGCCGCCCAAACCTGATCCGGGCGTTGAGTGAGACGTGCGAAGCGTCAGCGTGCCGATAAACGTTGGAAAGAGCCTCCTGCACTACGCGGAGAATCGACCGCTGGAGGTCGGGCGGCAGCTCGTCAACCTCCTCCGGAATTCGGATCCGGGCAATCAGCCCCGTCCGTCCCGCAAAGCCTTCGGTGAAATCCCGCAAGGTGGCCTGGAGACCATCCTTCGCCAGGTTCGGGGGATGCAGCAGATAGGTGAAAACGCGCAATTCCTTGAGCGCTTCGCCGAGTAGGCCCTCGACCTCCGTCAGGGCCTTGCGGCCGCTCGAACTGAGCCGGACCTCCGGCTCAAGCCTGGCAAGGCAGAGATTTGCTGCCACGAGGTGCTGTGCTGTTGAGTCATGGAGTTCGCGGGCGATGCGTTGCTGCTCCACCTCTTGGGTTGCGAGCAATTGCCCGGACATTTCGCTGACCTTGATCTTCGCGCCGGTGACCTGATCGAACAGGGACCGGAGCGGTTGCTCGACCTTGCGCGCCGTAAACCATGCCGCGATCGCCCCGGCGCCGAAAAGAAGAGCTGCGGGCCCGGTCACCCCCCATAGGGCAGCTGTGACGGGCGCGTTGAGAGCAGCAAGCGGCATGGTGACGATGGTCGTCCAGTTCGTCGTGCCCGATCGGCGGAATGCAACCAGTACGGGCTGTGCCCGATCATCCTTGGCCTCGACCATTCCCGTGATCGTGCTGTCCGGACCTGCATCCGCGAGGCGTGTAGCCAGTGCTTCGGGAATTGGGAGGTCGGACCCTTTGTAGCCCTCCCTGTCGGCCACGATCGAGAGGAGCTTGCGGTCGTAAAGTCCTTTCAACCACCCCGCAGGTACCGTTTGGTCGTCTAGAATGGTGCCTAGCCGCGCCTCGGCCAGGATAATCGAAAGATGACCGTTCATCCGACCCTCGGCATCGTCAAGCCGAAGGCTGAGTGCCACGATGATGCTGCCCTTCAAAGGAGCCATCATCCGGCCGGAGGAGGACCACCTCCGATCCCGAATCCGGTCGATCTGCTCCTGATGGTTCGGGAAGTCGACATGCCGCGGAAGAGGCGATCCGAACGGGCGCAAGGTGTTGGCGACCTGCCGTTCGAGGTCGTTCAGCACGAGCCAGGAGCCTTCCGGAACGGGGGTGGCCTTGAGCTGTTCGTAGAAGGAACTGATATCGCCAGAGAGAAGCGGCGGGGATTTGGACAGTCCTTTGAGCAGGTAGTTGACCGCCGCCACTTCCTGATCGAAGCCGAAGGAGAGCGCCTTCGCGGACTCCAGAGCACGATGCTCAATCGCGTGTCGTTCGTCTGCGGCTCGCGACAGCGACAGCGCCACGGCAACTAGGCATGCGGCAATGGTAATGATCAAGAAGGTCAAGGCGATCTGACGCCGCAGACGGTGGGCCATACCCGTCAGGGTTCGTGCAACGACTGGGAGGGTTCCATTGCTCATGAGGCGATCTCAGGCCGTAGGGCGTCGCAACGGGACCAGGGCCGTTTCGTCCGATAACATACGTTAAACCCTCGGCCGATACCTGTCGACATGGGATATCACGAGCAGTAGTCCCACCCGCTCTTCCGTGTTTGGGCCCGGTCCGCATTGTCAGTCGGAAGCACAAATAGGGTCTGCCTCCGTCGAATTCAGGATGTTCCCTGATAGCGCGACGCCCAGTACGGGAGAATACTGCCGGCCTGCCATGACAGGAGCAAACATCTATGTCGCAGGCTACTCTCCGGCATCGCGCTCCTGCGCGACCGGACCCACTCCATCCTGAAATGGTCCAAATCCCTGGCGGTATGTTCCGCATGGGCTCGGACCGGCATTATCCGGAGGAGGCGCCGGTCCATCGCGTCACCGTCGATGGTTTCTGGATCGACCGCACGCCGGTGACAAACCGCCAGTTCAGCGACTTTGTTCTCGCAACCGGGCACGTCACGGTCGCGGAAATAGCGCCCGACCCGAAGGATTATCCCGGCGCCCTTCCGCACATGCTGTTCGCAGGCTCGCTCGTGTTCAGCCCGCCTGACCACCCCGTCGATCTTCGTCACTTCAGCCAATGGTGGGCGTTCAAGCCCAGGGTGAACTGGCGGCGTCCCTATGGCCCGGGCTCGTCGATCAAGGGCCTGGACGATCATCCGGTCGTGCATATCGCCTTTGCCGATGCGGCTTCCTATGCTCGATGGGCCGGCAAGGATCTGCCGACGGAAGCCGAATGGGAGTTTGCCGCCCGCGGTGGGGTTGATGGAGCAGATTTCGCTTGGGGCGACGAGTTGACGCCGGGCGGACGGCAGATGGCGAACACCTGGCAGGGTGCC
The DNA here is from genome assembly GCF_056402495.1 of Microvirga sp. P4_A5. Classification (NCBI taxonomy): domain Bacteria; kingdom Pseudomonadati; phylum Pseudomonadota; class Alphaproteobacteria; order Hyphomicrobiales; family Methylobacteriaceae; genus Microvirga; species Microvirga sp. P4_A5. Next base: position 5,600 of record NZ_JBFUHH010000126.1, read on the forward strand.
TTTCCATTTCAGAACACCAGTCTCGACGGCTACGAGAGGACCTCGCCGGTGACAGCCTTCCCGCCGAACGATTACGGCCTCTACGACATGATCGGCAACGTCTGGGAATGGACGAGCGACTTCTACACGGCCAGGCATCCGGCAGACGCCGTAAAGGCTTGCTGCATCCCCCAGAACCCACGTGGCGGCCAGGAGGACAGGAGTTTCGATCCCCTTCAGCCCGAAAACCCGATCCCGCGCCGGGTGCTGAAAGGCGGCTCGCATCTGTGTGCGCCCAATTACTGCCGCCGCTATCGCCCGGCGGCGCGTCATCCGCAACCGGTCGATACTTCAACAAGCCACGTTGGCTTTCGCTGTATCAGCCGATCCCGAGTCTCTGGAAAACGAAGAGAGGAGCAAACCGATGCTTAGGACGATTTCTGCTGAAGTGTCCCAGACCGAGATTGCATCAAGACACGGTAAGTCTTGCCTCGGAGGCGCGATTTCAGGCGCGTTAATCGTGTCGCGTTTAGCTTTCCTCGGCGCCACGGCACTGATCTCGGTGACGGGCCTGACGACTGCCGCAGCTCAAGCTCCCGCACGGCCTAATATCGTCGTGATCATGGGCGATGACATCGGCATCTGGAATATCGGTGCTTATCACCGCGGCATGATGGCGGGACGGACGCCCAATCTCGACAAGATCGCCGCAGAGGGCATGCTGTTCACCGACTACTATGCCGAGGCGAGCTGCACCGCTGGTCGCGCCAACTTCATCACCGGAGAGCTGCCGATCCGGACGGGCATGACCACGGTGGGTCAAGCCGGAGCGCCGCTCGGAMTGCCGGCGGAGGCAGTGACTATTGCCACCGCGCTGAAAGACCTGGGCTATGCGACGGGGCAGTTCGGCAAGAACCACCTTGGCGACAAGAACGAGTTCCTGCCCACCGTGCACGGCTTCGACGAATTCTACGGCTATCTCTACCACCTCGACGCGATGGAGGATCCCTGCCATCCGAACTACCCGCAGGAGCTGAGGGCACAGGTCGGCCCGCGCAACATGCTCCACTCATGGGCAACGAATGTCGATGATACAACCGCGGATTCGCGCTGGGGCAAGGTCGGCAAGCAAAGGATCGAGGACGCGGGTGAATTGTGCCCGAAACGCATGGAGACAGTGGACGACGAAATCCGCGACAATGCTCTTAAGTTCATCGACAAGGCGAAGGCCGACAACAAGCCGTTCTTCCTATGGCTCAACCCCACACGGATGCATATCGTCACGCATTTGTCGCCGAAATATGAGGCGATGCGCAACTCGCAGAACGGCTGGTCAATCCATGAGGCGGGCATGGCTCAGCTCGACGATGATATTGGCCTTATGATGAATAAACTCAAAGAAGCCGGATTAGACGAAAACACTATCGTCGTGTTCACCACTGACAACGGCACCGAAGTCTTCACTTGGCCCGATGGAGGACAGACTCCCTTTGCCCAAAGCAAGGGAACGATTATGGAAGGCGGTTTCCGCGCACCCGCGATGATCCGTTGGCCTGGCAAGGTGCCGGCCGGCAAGGTCGAGAGCGGTCTCATTTCGGGGCTCGATTGGTTCCCGACCCTTTTGACCGCAGCGGGAAATCCAAACATAACCGCCGAGCTCAAGCAGGGCAAGAAGTTGGGCGACAGGATCTACAAGAACCATCTGGACGGTTATGACCAAACCAACCTGATCACCGGCAAGGGTCCATCCAATCGACAGGAAATTTTCTACTTCGGCGAAAGCACGTTAGGCGCCGTGCGGTACGGCGACTACAAGTATCGCTTCATCGAGCAGCCGGGCGGTTGGCTGGGCGGCAAAATTCAGATCGACGTGCCGACTCTGACGAATTTGCGGCTCGACCCATTCGAGCGAACAGGCTGGCCAAACGCCGGAACGAAAGAGGGAGCGCAGCAATACTTCGATTGGTTCAAGTATGAATTCTGGCGCTTCGTGTTCGTCCAGCAGCAGGTGGAGAAGCTCGCTATGACGGCGGTCGAGTTCCCGCCTATGCAGAAGGGCGCGAGTTTCAACCTTGAGGCCGTCAAGCAGCAAATCGAGGCAGCTCGGGGAGCCGTCGCGAAATAGGTGAGTCTCGGATCGTGATGCGCGCGGGTTTGAGTGGTTTGGCCCTCCGCGTGCATCCCATCATCAACACCGGCCAAGCGCAATTTGTAAATAGAAGGATGTAATCAATGATCAGGTTGTTTGCAGCTCTTGTCATAACGGTATCTGCAACGGCAGCCACCGCACAAGTTGGACCGCCGACATCGCAGAGGGCCTGCGCCGCAAACCGCGCGCTTGTCGTCAAGGACGGCGCTGTCGTTCTAGATACCGGGCCATCAACCTACGCCCGCTTCGTTAACAGCGCTGCGAAATGCCTGGTCGATCAATTTCCGGAACCCGCCTGGGTCCCGAGTTCGAACAATCCGCAATGCTTCATCGGCTACCGGTGCAGGGACAGTTCCGACGAGTTTTAGCGTTTGAATTTGACCGGTTGATCGAACGCTTCTCCACGGGAGGTACACATGAGGATTTGTCTGTCACGACTGGGCGCGTTTGCCCTGCTCTCCGTGTGGATCTCGGCAGCAATCGCTCAGACGGATCCTCTTCCCTCGTGGAAGGACGGCGCTACCAAACAGGCGATCGTCGCGTTCGTTACCGATGTCACCCGCGAAGGCTCTCCAGACTTCGTGCCAGCATCCGAGCGGGTTGCAACCTTCGACAACGATGGGACGCTATGGATCGAGCAACCGATCTACGTTCAGTTCGTGTTCGCACAAGACCGCGTCAAGGAGCTCTCGCCACAGCATCCCGAATGGAAGGATAAGCAGCCCTTCAAGGCGGTGCTCGAAGGCGACATGGCCGCTCTGGCATCCGCAGGGGAGCGCGGAGCCGTGGAGATCGTCGCCGCGACGCATGCCGGCATGACTCCGGAGCAGTTTATCGGAATGGTGAGGACCTGGATCGCAACCGCCAAGCACCCGCGATTCGACCGCCCCTATACCGAGCTCGTGTACCAGCCCATGCTGGAAGTGCTGGCCTATATGCGCGCAAACGGCTTCAAGACTTTCATCGTCTCTGGCGGCGGAATCGAATTCATGCGTGCTTTCGCCGAAAAGAGCTACGGAATCCCCCCGGATCAGGTCGTCGGCTCGAGCATCGTCACCAAGTTCGAAACCCGCGACGGCCAGCCGAGGCTGTTCCGGTTGCCCGAGGTGAACTTTATCGACGATGGTCCCGGCAAGCCGGTGGGGATCAACCAGCACATCGGCATCCGACCCATTGCGGCCTTTGGCAACTCCGACGGCGATCTCCAGATGCTGCAATGGACGACCGAGTCCGGTCGCCGCCGCCTGGGAGTCATTGTGCATCACACCGATGCGGAACGCGAATACGCCTACGACCGTGATTCCAAAGTCGGGCACCTCGACAAGGCATTAGATGCCGCTGCTATCGACCGATGGACTGTCGTGGACATGAAACGGGATTGGAAAACCATTTTTCCAGTTCGGCCGTAGTGCTCGTTCGACAGCGAGCATTCCCACTCAGACTTGCGTAACGAGCCAACGTGACGACCGTCAGAAGTCCCTCTGATATAAACCAACGAAGGAAATCAAATGCGTACGCTTCTTCTTGCCACAGTCGCTCTCGCGGGCTGCATCGGATCGGGCGCAAGTGCCCAAGTGGAATTGAAGACCTATGCCGATGCCAAAGGATTCATCGACGTCCAAGCGTTGACCTGCGCCCAGCTTGCAGGAACATTTCAAGAAGACGCTGACCTACTGACTACCTGGTACAGCGGCTGGTATAATGGCCTAGCGAAGAAGCACTACATCAACGTGGGCCGTTCGCGCGAGGCCGAGCACGAGACGATCGTCTATTGCAAGGCCAATCCGACGGTGAAAGTTATCAAGGCAATGGGTTTGGTCTTCGACAAGATGCGGAAGGAACAGGGCATCGTTCTAGCAAAGTAGCCGCGCACAGAAAGAGCGGTCGTTGATCGACATGCATTGCAATACGCCGCCTCGAACGGGTGCGCCGCTCATGCGGCGCACTTCAAACCGCAGTTAATTCAAGAGCGACAATGGGAATTTGACGCTTGGTCATCACCCTCTTCATGTGATCAGATGCTCCTATCGACAAGCCGCAAGGAGAATCGCGTGAATTGGCCTGTTCGCACTCTGCTCGCTGCGGTTCTTTATTCAGCCGCCAGCACGGCCCCGGTATAGGGTCAGGAGGCCGACCTCGCCAAAAAACTCAGCAACCCTGTTGCCGACCTGATCAGTGTCCCGTTCCAGTTCAACTACGATGGCCGTATCAGCCCCGATGACAATGGCGGGCGGGCAACCCTGAATTTCCAGCCGGTCATTCCCTTCGCCATTAGCCGAGATTGGAACATCATCTCCCGGACGATCCTGCCCATCGTCTCGCAGTGGGATGTAGCGCCCGGCGCGGGACGGCAATTTGGATTGTCCGATATCACGCAAAGCCTGTTCCTGTCGCCGCAYGCTCCCGGGGCCGGCGGCATTGTCTGGGGCATCGGTCCGGTGTTCCGCCTGCCGACCGCGACCGACGATCTGCTTGGTGGCGGCAGGTGGGGCGCGGGGCCCACGGCTGTGGTGCTGAAGCAGGCTGGACCTTGGACCATTGGAGCTCTCGCCAATCACGTCTGGTCTGTGGGCGGAGCGACGCGGAGTGGGGCCGGTCCGGTCAATGCAACGTTTCTGCAGCCGTTCATCTCCTACACGACTGCCGATGCCTGGACCTTGATGTCAGCACGAGTGGTTTAGCAGGCGAGCGCTTTGGCATCAGTGGTTGCGTCGCTCTCAGCCAGCCGAGAGGGCGGTCGGCGGCCGACCTTCGTTGAGAGTGCGTAGGTTATTAATGAAGTCCGCCGGATACAAC
>NZ_JBFUHH010000127.1:0-10456 GCF_056402495.1 Microvirga sp. P4_A5
GGCCAGCATGGTGTAGACCTTGCCGGTTTCCGACGTCAGGTAGGTCTTGGTCAGCATCGAGTCCCTGTCATCGCGGGAGACTTCCGCGAGAAGCCGCTCGAATTCCTCCACATAGCGATCGACGGTCGCCTTGAACTCGCTGTCGCGAACGTATTTGCGGCGGATCTCGTCGAAGGTCTGCTGGCCCTGGAGCGTGTAGAGACGACGGGTGAACACCTTGCTCTCGCCGCGCTTGTAGCGGTCCCACAATTCCACGGCCGCATCGTGGTCGATCATCCGGGCGATGTCCACCGAGATGGAATCGAGGGACTCGAGGCTGTTGACCCGCGAGCGGTCGCCACGGACACCGGGGCGTCCGGGTTCTTCCTCGTCGCGGGAGGCGCGATCGAGCAGGCCGGAGAGCCAGCCGCCGCGACCGGCCGCCGGATCTTCCCGTCGCGGGGCGGGACGTTCCGCAACCGGCGGAGCCTGACGCACGGGGGCAGGGGCGGGAGCGGGAACGGGCTGCTGAACCGGGGCGGGCGCGGCCTTTGGCTCGACATGGCGGGCGAAGGTCGCGGCAGGCGCGTTCATCGGCATCGGAGCCGTGACGACGGCCGGTGCGGGACGCTGCTCGACCACCGCCGCGACAGCCGCGATGGATGCCTCGTTGACCCGGCGAGGCTGCACCGCAGGCGCCGCATCCACCACGCGGTTCGACCGCGAGACGAGGGCGGACAATTCGTTGAGCGCCTTGATCTGGTCGGCGACCACGCGCCGCATGTTGGCGGTGGTTTCCTGCGTCTCCTGCGGCAGCTCGACGACGCCCCGATGCAGTTCGGCGCGGGTGTTTTCGAGTTCGCGCTGGATCTGCCCGGTCATGCCGCGCATCTCGTTCATGGTGTCGCGGAACTTCGCCGTCGCGTTGTTGAGGGCCTCGGACATTTCGGCGGCGGCCTGCTCGTAGGCGCTGCGAAGTGCGGACGCGGTGCGCTCGCCTTCCTCACCCGTGGAGCTGCGAATGCGTTCGAATTGCTCGCCGATCGCATGGGTGGTGGCCTCGGCCGAATTGGCCAGGACCGAGCCGATCTGGCGGGCTTTCGACTCCGCATTCTGCAGCGAGCCTTCAACCAGTGTGGTGAAGGAGCGGGTGACGGCTTCGAGATTTTCGGAGCGCGTGGCGATCCGGCCGAGCAGGTCGTTGAGCGATTGCTCGCGGCCCGCCAAGGCTGCGCTCATGCGGCTTTCCGCCTGTTCGAGGGAGGAGGCTGCTTCCGTCAGCGTCTGCAATTGCGCGCCGACGCCTTCGGTCAGGGAGCGGCCCCGCTCCTCGAGCGCACGCGCCAGTTCGGTTGCCTGATGGATCGCGCCGCCGGAAACCGACCGCAGTGCCTCGACCTGGTCGGCCACTTGTTCGGACGCGCGGCCGGTTTGCGATGCGACCTCGGCCAGAAGCCCCTCGATCTGCTGCACGCGGTTTGACAACCCGTCCTCGATGGCACCGAGATTGCCGCTTGCGCTGGCCGAAACCTGCTGCAGCAGCCGGTTGGCATCCTGCAGGCGACCGAGGACTTCCGACAATTCGTCGCGAAGGCGCTCGTTGGTGCCGACAAGCGTTTCGACCGCGCGGGACGAACCCTCGTCGATCGCGGCGCGCATGGCCTCGGTGGATTGCAGGTACGAGGACGTCAATTCGGTCGTGCGCTCCTGGAGCGACGACAGCAGGTTGTTGCTGCGCTCCTGCAAGCCGTCGATCACGGCGCCGCTGCGCTCTTCGAGGGTGCGGAGCGTCACGTCGGTGATGGCCGCCACATCGCGGCCGATGGCCTCGCCGCGTTCGCCCAGGCTCGACACGAGCGACAGGCCCTGCGTATCGAAAATGCTGCGGATCTCGCCGATGCGGCCGCCGAGCGAGCCGAGGACCGCGTGGCCCTTTTCGTCGATGGCCTCGACGACGCCGTCGAGACGGTTGACGACGCGCTCTTCGAACATCGAGACGCGCTGGTCGAGCGTGCCGGCAATTTCCTCCGCGCGGCTGCCGAGCGTTTCGTTGATCTCGGATGCGCGGTTGCCGAGGGTCGCGCTGATCTGGTCGGCGCGGGCGGCAAGGGAATCGGAGAGGGCCATGGTCTTGACGGTGATGCTCTGACCGATTTCGTCCACGCGGCTCTCCAGGGCGCTCGCCATATCGCGGCCGCCTTCGGCCATGATGCGGGCAAGTTCGCCTGTGCGGATCACCAGTGTTTCGTTGAGCGCGGTGGAACGCGTGCTGAGCGCGTTGTCGACACGTTCGACGATGGTGTCGAAATTGTGCGCGATCTCCGACGTGCGGCGGGTCGCGTGCTCTTCGAGCGCCGTGAGCTGGATCTCGATGGCGCCGGTCGCCTCGCGGGCCCGTTCCGAGAACGATTCCGCCATCGTGCGGCCCTGCACGGTGATGAGGCGATCCATCTCCTCGAAGCGGCCGCCAATGGTTTCGGTGAGGCTGCCGACATCGCGGGAGATCCGGTCGGCGACTTCGCCGCCGCGGCCCATGACGTCCTCGAACGCCGCGAGGCGCGAGCCGAGGGTCTCTTCCATCTCGCGTGTGCGCGTATCCACCGTGGTCGACAGCGTGTCGGCGGTGCGGTTGAGCGCCTCGTTGACCCGTGACCCTTGCGTCGCGATGGCAAGGACGATGTCCTTTCCGGTGCCCGCGAGGCGGTTCTGCGCCTCGTCGGCCTGACGGGTGAGGGCGGCGGTGAACTGGTCGCCGCGGGTTTCATAGGCGCTCTGGAACTCGTCCACCTTCGCGCCCATGACCGAGGCGATGCGCTCGCCCATGGCGGTGAGGCTGCCCTCGAGGGCCTGGCCCTGTACGTCCACCGTTTCGCTGACGCGCAAGCTGGCGGATTCCAGACGGGCCGCGAGGTCCTCGACGCGGGTGCCGATGGATTCGTCGGCGAGGCGAACCGCGCCTTCGAGATGCTCGCGCACCTCGGTGCCGCGCGCCGCGATCTCGCGGGTGACTTCTATGGCGGTCGCGGCGAGCTTTTCGCGGAATTCGCCGCCGCGTCCGACGATCTCGTCCACGACCTCGACGCCGGTGGTTGCCAGCTGCTCGCGCAACGTTCCGCTGCGCGAGGCGAGCTCGTCCATGAGCGTGGTCGCCGTGGTGGCGAAAGCCTCACGCATCGTGTCGCCATTGGCGGCGATGTCCTGAACGATCGTCGCGCCGGCATTGACGAGTTGCTCGCGCATGTCGATGGCGCGGGACGAGAAGTCGCCGGTGATCTGCGCGCTGGTGGCGGTCAGCCTTTCGGTGATTTCGTTGCCACGCTGGGCGAAGCTGTCTTCCAGCGATTTCGCCGTTTGCTCGAAGGCTTCGCGCACATCCGTGCCCTGCTGGGCCAGGGTGTCGATGACGCCGCGGCCGGTTTCGGCCAACATGCGCGTCACCTGTCCGGCACCGTCCTGGAGGTGGCGGTTCAGGAGGTCCCCGGTGCGCTCGAAAGCACCGGTGATGTCCTGCGCCTTGTTCTCGAGCGCCGCCGTGATGGCGGTGCCGGCCTCCGAGATGCCGACCTTGATTTCGTCGCTGGCGCCGGTCAGACGGTCGACCAGTTCGACGCCGCGGCCTGCCATCTCCTCCACGACCCGTTCGCCCGCCCGTCCCAGGGCTTGGGTGATCTGCTCGCCGCGCTGCTCGAGGGATCCGGTGACGCGTTCGCCCGCGCCGCTGATGGCGTTGACCACCCGTTCGGCGGCCTCGTCGAGATCCTGCGTCAGATGCTGGTGCGAGCCGGTGATGGCGGTGCGAACCCGCTCCGCATTGGTGACAATGGACTCGCGCTGTGTGACCAACTCGTCGATGAGCGAGCGAATGCGGATTTCGTTATCCGAATAGGCCCGTTCGAGGGTGGAAATTTCGCTGCGGACCAGCGTCTCGAGTTCGCCGGCGCGGGCAAGCGCCCGCTCCACGCCATCTCCGACGGCCGCGATCTCGCGGCGAACCGCCTGCGAAACGGACAGCACCGCGTCGGTGGAGAAATTCTCGGGCTGGGCCAGGCGAACGGCGACTTCGCCGACGGCGCGGGCGACCTGCTTCATTTCCTGCGAGCGGACGGTGAGCATCGCGGCGATGTAGAACAGGACGATAGGAGCAAACAGCACGAGGGCCGCGACCGAAAGCTGGGCCGGCGTATAGGCGGCCAGGAACTGTTCGGGGGTCGTGATGCCCTGGGAATAGAGCGAGAAGGCGCCGCCTGCGATCCACAGCAAGGACAGCAGCGTCGCGACATTGTAGCCGCGGCCCGAGGGGCGGACCTGCAGGGCCTGAAGCATCGTTCCGACATTCTGCCGGTCGTCATTGGCGACGGCTGTGCGATCGGGGGCGATGAAGCCGGAGCGCTGGTTGTCGTCGAGATCGCGGGAATTGTAGCGATCCTTCGGGGCGTTCGCCTCGATGTCCGCAAAGGCGCCCCGGGTGAAGTCGTGATCGTCGATATCGGGCAGCTTGGGATCGTCGAGCTTGCTTGCCTCGGACCGTTCGGACGCGCGCAGGTTGATGACCTSATCGAGGTTCAGGGCCTGCTCGACGGCGGTCAAGGCCGCCTCGGCCGGGTCTTTCATCTTCTTATTTTCCGTAGCCATGATCAGCCCTCGTGACGCAACCGAATGATGGCCAAAGCCGGTGACGCAAGGGCATGATGACCGCTGCGAACCAGGTTTTTGCCCGCGCCGAATGCACCTTGCGGCGAGTCCGGTCGGAAACCTACCATTTACCTACAAAGTCTAGCCGCCAGGATCAGGCAAAGGAACCCGATCCGCAATGTGACTTAAGAACGTCGTTAACGGCTTGGTAACTGCGTCAATTCGCAAACATTAACCATATCAGATATTTGAATGCTACCGATTCGTCGGTCCATCCGGGTCGCCAAGGCCGCTTCGGGTCTCTGGACGACCAATCCGAGCGGACCCGATGGCCTGCCGGTCCCCCCTCCCAGCGGCGTTCGGTCGCTCCGCCATCCCCACGGAAAAACGGGGTCGGTCGGCATTTGGCAAAGGACGGTCCTTCCGTGCCGACAGTGAGCGTCCGGCCATCGGGGAAATCAAACACGTGTAAGACTCTGAACCAATCGATCCATCACCGGTTCTCCTCCCGRGATTCGAAGGAGAGCTGGAACATGACATCTGGAGGGCGTGCGCGGCTTTGCAGGAACGCCTGCATCGCATCGTTTCTATCGTGCGCCCTGGCGCTGCCGGTCTGGGCTCAGGCGGAAAACCCATGGGTCGACCCTCCCGCTAAGCTGTCGCCGGTGGAGCCCGCGCCTTCCGCGCCACCTGTGCCCGTAGCACCGCCCCCTGCGACGCCGGCACCCGTTGAAGCGCCGCCCCCTGCGCCGCGCGCCGAACAGGCGAGGCCGCCGACGGATGTCGCCGTTCCGGCGCCCGCGCCAGCGCTCGCGCCGCCCGCATCCGCGGGCGTCACTGAAGCTCCTCGGCCCTCAGTCGAGGAACCGCAGAAGAAGGCTGGCGATCAGGCGACCGTTCGGCGTGGCCCGCTGCCCACCCCGCCGGAGGTCACGCTCGGCCTCAAGGCCGAGCTCGTCACCTTCGCATTTCTCGATTTCTGGTCCGCGCCCAATGCGGTGACGTTGAAAGAGATGCCGAGCTTCTACGGTGAGGACGTCATGTTTCACGGCCGCCACATGAGCGTGCAGGAGGTGTTGAAGGGCAAGCGGCGCTTCGCCCGACGCTGGCCTGAGCGGGAATACAAGCCCCGCCGGGAGAGCATGCAGATCGCCTGCGACGCGCAGGCCGAGATCTGCAATGTCCGCACCGTGGTCGATTTCATGGCCGCCAGCTCGAAGCGCCGGAAGCGCTCCGAAGGCACGACGACACTCGACCTGGGCATTAGCTTCGCCGAGGGCCGCCCCATCATCGCCTCGGAGAACAGTCAGGTCATCGCGCGCGGCGTAGGCATTGCCGATGACGAGTGATGTGAGCGTCGACGCGGGCAGGGGGATGACGGCTGAAATCGAGCGGCTGATCGGCGAGGAGGTCGACAAGCTCAACCCCCGGCCGGAGTCCCGCGACACCCTGGTGCTGATCGCCCTTGGCCGCGTTCATCCGGTCGCAGGACAGGCCGACACGGAGGCGCGTCTCCGCTATCTGGTTTTCGACGAGAAGGGGCTACCGCGCACAAAAATCGAGGACGAACGGGAAGTCGACCTGACTATCGCGGACGTGGTGGGCGAACTCAAACAACGCTACCCGAAGCTCTTCGATGATGCGCCAGCGATTGTCCCCACTCCCGTCACCGCTGAGAGAGACTGGCTCACAGTGGCGACTTCGGTCGACCAGCCGACAGAAAAGTTGGCAGAACCTCTTCTTGACCCGGTCGAGCCGGAAGCAAAGCGGCACGCGGAGCTGGAAGAGATTATTTCCGTGGCAAAAGCCATCGGGCGTTCGACCGTCGAGGCCTCCAGCGCTGCCGCCCGCTCGTTCCTGGAGACGAGTGCCTCGCAACCCTGGTGGCGTCGGATCCCGGTTCTGCTGGTGGGAGCGCTGGCCGTCCTGCTGCTCCTGGTCTTGATCGTGAACCCATGGAAATCCCCCTTCGATTCGGGGCGTGCGGGCGCGACGGCCACCCAGTCGACGGCCTCCCGAAGCGCCGCGTCTCCCGACGTGCAAGAGGTCAGCGGCGTCGCGGAGGTGATCGACACGACGACGCTCAAGATCGACGATAAGGTTCTTCACCTCTACGGCATCGAGTGGGCTCGCGGCGGAAACGCCGATCTCCTGCGCAACTATCTCGCGGACCGAACGGTCTTGTGCCGTGCTYCACCGCCGACCGACCGGCATCGGTGCGAGGTGGACGGGCGCGACCTCTCCGTCGTGGTGCTGTTCAACGGCGGCGCCCGCACCACGTCGGACGCTCCGCCGGAGCTTCGCGTGGCCGAGCAGCATGCGCGCGCGGAGAAAAAAGGAGTCTGGAAGCGCTAATATTCCCACTGCACCACGAATATGAACGCGCGCTGCGGATCGCACCCGAACCCGGAACGGGTCTCCTGACGGCGAGTTGTGGAAGTGCGGTGCGTTGTCGGCGACGCGCTGCGTTTTCCATCACGCACCCACGCAGAGGATCGTTGGACAATGGCCCCGGCAGACAAATCGAACCCGCAAAAAGATGGTCACCACCTGGGTGCCGGCGGCGAAGTCCACCAAGTCGGGGGCCGAAGACTGCCTGACCACGAACCATGGCGTCCCCGTAAGCGACAATCAGAACTCGCTCAAGGGCGGGCGGCGAGGACCCACGCTGCTGGAAGATTTCGTGCTGCGCGAGAAGATCCAGCATTTCGATCACGAGCGCATCCCTGAGCGGATCGTGCATGCGCGAGGATCGGCCGCGCACGGCTTCTTCGAATTGACGAGTTCGCTGGGTGAATTCAGCCGAGCGAAAGTGTTGACGGAGGTTGGCCAGAAGACCGAGGTCTTCGCCCGGTTCTCCACGGTGGCAGGCGGCGCGGGCTCGGTCGACACGCCGCGCGACGTACGCGGCTTCGCTGTCAAGTTCTACACCAAGGAGGGAAACTGGGATCTGGTTGGCAACAACATCCCGGTCTTGCTCGCGGGCTCGCCCTCGGTCGTCTTCGACGCGGTCGCTTTGGTGCTATCGCAGGCCGGCTGCGCCGAGTTGATGTCGGAAGGCGCTGCGATCGACTTTGCCAAGGACGCCTTCGGTCACCTGAAGGCGATCGGGTTCACCTCCGCGGCAAAACCTCTGCTCGACAAGGCGGGCGTGATGGCGGATGCGGGAGTGATCGACCTGAGCGCCGGGGCGGCGAAATTTATCGAACAAGCAAAAACGCGCCAATGGGATCGGGAGCCGAAAGTCCGCCTTCTCGCCTGATGTGAGGCAACCGGGTCGCGGGCGAAGTGGGGAGAACCTCGCCGGCGATCCATCTCGCCGCAACCCCCGCTGCCCATCGGTGAACGTGCGCCTAGCGACGTTTCAAGAGCCCAGAAACCTTCTGGCGAATGCCGTCCCACTTGCGCGTAGCCCAAATCGTGAATCGCCCTACGGGCTTGCGAAGAAAAGGCACGTCGTAGGCAATCAGAAGAAGTCCGAGCGGAAGCATCCAAACGCCGAGGAACGGTAGAATCGAGAACACACCGCCGACGATGAGGAGAGCACCGACGGGAATGCGGATCCATTGCGCGCGCGGATGGCGCAGGTTCCGGATGGCCCAGGCGAGTTTGTCCGGAACCGCTCGCTCCAGGTCCTTGAAAGCGCGACGCAGAATAAATTTGCCGTTGTCAGTTGTTCGCATCCTCACTGAATTGCGAAAGGGGCAAGAGAGTTCCGCCAAACGCCAATGTAGAGGCAACAAACATTGCCGCAGTCAGCCGGACACGCTTGCGCGTGCCGGAGAAGCGCCGAAGCGGGACCCTCATCGGCACGCGGTCTTGCGAGAAAATGCCAGGGCCTCCGGGATGCGCCGGAGGCCTCAGCTTTCTTACTCCTTGGTCGCCCAGTACAGCAGGATCTGATTGTCCGCGCGCTGGACGAGCTTGACCTTTTTCGAGACGCCCCAGGCGAGCGCCTGCTGGTGAACCGGGATAAAGCTCCAATCGTCCATTCCGATCTGGAAGGCCTGCTTGATCAGCAGATCCCGTTTCGTCTTGTCGGTTTCGACCAGGATCCGGTCGGTGAGCGCATCGAGTTCCTTGTTGCAATAACCGCCGTAATTCGTCTCTCCGCGACTCGAGGTCGGCACATCGCGGCATCCCATGATGTCGTGAAGCACGTTATGCGAGTCGAACGTTCCGGGCGTCCAGCCGAGCAGATAAAACGACGTGGAGTAACCGCCCGATTTTCCAGATTTTGCGAAGTACAGCGCTTTCGGTTGCGCGGTGAGGTTCACCTTGATGCCGGCTCGCGCCAGCATGGACACCGTTGCCTGGCAGATGGCTTCGTCGTTGACATAGCGATCGTTCGGGCAATCCATGCCCACCTCGAAGCCATTCGGATAGCCGGCTTCGGCCAGAAGCTTCTTGGCGCCTTCCAGGTCGAATTTCGGACGTGTGAAGTCCTTGGAATGCACGAACAACTCAGGTGCGATCATGAGCGCCGAAGGTGTCGAGAGGCCCCGCATCACGCGATCGCGGATGAGGTTCATGTCGATCGCCTTGTAGAAGGCCTCGCGAACGCGCTTGTCTTTGAAAGGGTTTTTCCCCTTCACGCTGGAGGACAGCAGTTCGTCGCGCACCGTATCGAAGCCGAGAAAAATGGTGCGAAGTTCGGGGCCGGTCATGACCTGCTTGTCCGGCGCCGAGTTCACGCGCTGGATATCCTGCAGCGGCACCGGCTCGATGACGTCGACCTCGCCCGAGAGAAGCGCTGCCACGCGGGTGGCATCGCTGCTGATCGGCGTGAACACGATCTCGTCCAGATTGTGTTCGGGTTTTCCCCACCAGTTCGCGTTCTTCTTGAAGACGGTTTTAACGCCGGCCTGGTGGCTCTCGATCACAAATGGCCCGGTGCCGTTCGCGTTGAGCGCGGCGAAACTCGGGGTCGTCGCGGCCGCGGGCGTCGGAGCAGCGGCGTTGTTCGCCTCGCTCCACTCCTTGTCCATGATGTACCACGTGTCCCATTGCGAGTTGAGGATCGGATTGGGAGAAGTCAGGATTACATCCACCGTGTGATCGTCGACCTTCACGAACTTGGCGGTCGTTGGAACGCGGGTCGCAAAATTCGATCCTGTGGCGCGGACCCGATCTGCAGAAAAGATCACGTCATCGGCGTTGAAGGCGTTGCCGTTGTGAAATTTGATGCCCTGACGGAGATGAATACGCCAGCGCAATCCGTCCTCGCTGGTTTCCCAACGTTCGGCGAGAGCCGGCTGAATGGCCAGGTCCTTGCCGCGCTTCGTCAGTCCCTCGTAGACGTGTCCGAGATGCGCATTCGTCGTGGTTTCATTCAGCGTGTACGGATCGAGCGACTTGAGGTCGCCTTGATTGGCATATCGGAGGGTGACAGAAACGGCGGGCGTCGCCAATCCGGCGAGCGAAATTGCGGCAGCTAACGCTGCCAAGTTCTTGCTGATCATAGGCCGGTCTCCACTGGCACGCTTCGGAACAAAGCGCGTTGCTGTTTTTGACAGCTTAGTTGGCCAAGGTGGCAGGTATCGACAGATGGGTCCAGCGCTGCCTTACCGTATTACGGGTGGCGCACACGATCCGATATGGCCCGTATGAAGCGCGGACAGAAGAAGCAGGTGATTGTTGGTGCAAATCCAACCCGCGATGTCAGCGCCCGGCCCGGCGCCAGCCAGCGTTGCGGCTTCCTCCGAGGAGAACCGTCGCTTCGCCCAACAACCAGGTGACGACGATTCCCGCAGCATGATGTGACGTTACAAAGAAAGATTCAGAATGTTTCTGCCGTCAACCGCCGAATGTCTCGATCTGCCCTGAGGATGTGACGGCGAAGATG
>NZ_JBFUHH010000128.1:0-10231 GCF_056402495.1 Microvirga sp. P4_A5
ACAGTGGATAGTGTTGCGGGAGGCGATTTTAGCGGTCGAGGCGCTCCAAAGCGGTGGCCACGTAACGTTTTTCGGCCCGTTGCCCCTTGTTTTCGCCTGTGGCCGGGATGTGCCGTGGAACACCCTCCGCAGGCCTCTGGCGTTCTTTCCTGCCGCTGAGGAACTTCGAAATAGCGCACCGACAGCATGGTCTTCGGGTGGATCATCGCTGGGTCAGGTCGCGGCGCGGACGGGAAGCCGGCCGCGTTTTGACTTGACCGTGCGCGCGGCTTGATGGTCATGTGCACTGCAATCGTTTCGGAGAGAGGGCGACCAATCCAGCTCCGGCCGAGCGGGGTTCGAACAGGCAGCCTGTTGATGGCAGGCCGGTTTTTTCTCCGGACCGCCATACCGTCCGACGGCCCTGCGCCGCGGGCCTTCTAGGACCGATCATGAAACACTTTGCCCTCGCGCTGATCGCCGCTGCCCTGTTGGGAGGCTGCGTTTCTTCCGGCAGTACGAGCCGGGAGCCGAACTACGTTCAATCGCAGATCTATCAATCGCCGATGCCGGCCGGCAACACGCTCGGCAGCGGCAGCATGGCGCCTGCCGTCGGCGGGCCGCGCTGATCGATCGAAACGGACGGGCTGCCATCGCGCAGCCCGGTTCCTTCACGGGTTTTTGCCGACGAAGGGCAGGATTGCCACAACGCTGCCTTCGGAATCGTAGACGTTGACCAGCCAATCGGACCAATCGGTCAGGTCCGGCACGCCGCTCATGAGGGAGCCGGCGATATCGGCCGCCGCATGGGCGATTTCCTGCGGGCGAACCCTCTTGCCGCGCCGGTCCAAGACCAGATCCACCCCGTTCGTACAGTGAAAATAATGAAGCGGCATGTTCCGTCTCCGGCACGGCGTCAGTGTTTTCGCCTGACGGACCAAGTGCAAACTGCGTGACAGCGTTCCGTCCCCGCGGTGGCCGGGTGCGAATACCCCCGCAATCCCCTCAATTCACAGCCTGTGCAAAATCTGCCGGTGGATAAGCGCCTCAGGGTCCCGATCTTGCCGCTTCCGCCGGTGCGCGGGTGACGAGATTGCCGGTCGCCGTCGCGCTTTCGCCGATCTGGCCGCCGAAATCCTCGATCTGCGAGCCGAAATTGTTGCGGGTTCGCGGATCGACCACGGCCACCGGCGCCGTGATGATGAGCCCGGCGGCATTGCCAACCGTCGCGGCGGCCCCGGTCGTCGCTTGAACGATCCGCTCGCCCAGACCCACGCGGGAATCCGTGATGGTGTCCTGGCTCGCGAGACGCTGGCCGATGAGCTGCACCACCTGCGGGCTCTCGGCGAACTTGGCATGGTTGAGGCTGTCACCGGTGCTGAGCTTCGTGAGGTCCAGAACGGTAATCTTCTCCTGCGCGAGCTGGGTGCGATAGGGCTCCTGCTCGGGGTCGATCGCTCCCAGGCGGGCCGTGCTGCCCCAGACCCGGCGGGAGACGGCGAGGGCGCGATCGTCCTGGGAGACGAAGAGCGTGAAATTCGGCCGGTTCTTGCCGAACTGGGAGAATTGGGACCGGAACACATCCACATCCACGTCCGGCGCCGCCAGCATGACGTTCCGGATCTTGGGCGCGATCGTTCCGTTGCGGATCGCCATCTGGCGCAGCGCCTCGATCGTCACCCAATTGCCCATCGAATGCGCCAGGATCGAAATTTCGCCGACGGCCGGGTCCTTCGCCAGGTAGGCGAGGAGGCTTTCAAGGGAATCCCGGGAGTAATTCGTGCTTTCGCGGTCATACCCATAGGCGAACAGCGAGCCCCGGGATGGCCAGGTGAAAAGAATGGGAACGATGGGCGTGCCGGAATCGTGCACAATCTGGGCGAACCGGAAGACTGCATCCTCGAACCGGTTGTTGAATCCATGAATGAAGACCAGGACCCGGCGGCCCGGCTTGGTCTTTACCGCCCTGTTGAACCATTTGAGCGCACCGGCCTGATCCAGCGGGTCGGCCTTCAGGGTCACGAAATCGGTTTCCGGATTGCCGGGAACGGCGCGGGGCCACTGCACCTCGCCGACCTGACGGGCGCCTGCCGGCGGAATCGACACGGTGATGTTGGCAAAGCTGGGCTTGGCTTCCCCGCGTTCCCCGCTGAACATCTCGCCGGCGGGCGCCTTGTGGCGCGTCGTCGCCACCAGCATGTCGACACTCGTCGTCCCCGCTGTTCCGGCGGCGACCGGAAGCAGGACGCCTTTGGGCGTTCCGGCGCAGGCGGCGAGGACAGTGGCGAGCGCCAGGCTCGCGGAGACGATCCGAATGCGGCGGGTGGCGGACGCTACGACGTTTGACATGGAAAAGCGCTCAGGCTCGCGAGGTCGATTGCCTCGTCTTGCGCGAAACTGGACTACGGAGCGCTCTTCCGCAACGGAAAGTTGGTTCCGCCCATGCGCTCTCGCCCGAAGGAGTGTCAGAGCGGGACGGCGATGTCGTAGGAAACGCCGGTTGGAGCGAAGCGCACCGTGACGGAGCCTGCCAGTTCGCCTTCGATGCTCCTGCGGATCAGTCGGGTCCCGAAGCCTTGCCGCGTGGCCGGCTCCACCGGAGGACCGCCGGCTTCCCGCCAGAACACATGCAGGCACGGTTCCGTCATCTCGCCCTGGGAACTGACAGACCAGCGCAGGTCGATATGGCCCATCGTGGTGGAAAGTGCCCCGTACTTGACCGCGTTCGTCACCAGTTCGTGCAGGACGAGCCCGAAATTGATCGCATGTCGGGACGGCAGGTTCACGGGCGGACCGTCGATGGTGACGCGGTCGTCCTTGTCCCGGCGATAGGGCGCCAGTTCCTGCTCGGCGATGTCCTGCAAGTCGGCATCGCGCCACGAATTGCGGGTCAGGAGATCGTGCGTCTTGGAGAGCGCCAGCAGTCGGCCCTCGAAGGCCAGTCGAAACGTCTGCGGTTCGGGGCTCGAACGTTGGGTCTGCGCCGCGATGGATTGAACCGTCGCGAGGGTGTTCTTCACCCGGTGGTTCAACTCGTCGAGGAGCAGCCGTTGCTGGTTTTCCGCCTGTTTGCGGGCGGTGATGTCCTGAAAGATCCCGACGAAATAGACCGGTCGCTTCAGGTTGTCGAAAAAGACGCGGCCCTTCGAATTGACCCAACGGGCGTCGCCGTTCGGCCGTACGACGCGGAACTCGTCCTCGTAATCGCCTTCTCCGAGGGCGGAGAGGCGCAGATTGGCCAGGACCCTTCCGGAATCGTCGGGGTGAACGAGGCTGAGCCATGCCGGCAGGGTCGTCGAGGTCTGCTCCGCCGACAATCCGAGCAGCAGGGCCGCCTGGCTCGACCAGCCTCCGGTCCCTTTCAGGTGATCGTACCACCAGGTCCCCATCTCCCCGGCTTCGAGGGCGAGACGGGCATGCTCCTCGCTCGCCTGCAGGGCCCGTTGACGCTCGGCGAGATCATCCATCAGGTCGTTGAAGGCGCGGGCCAGCACCCCGAGCTCTCCCGGTGCGCCGCGAAGATCCATGCGGGCGTTGTAGTCGCCCCGTCGCCACGCCCGCACGGCCAGGGTCATCGTCTCCAGCGGATTGGTGATGAAGGCCCGGCTCGCGAGCCAAGACGCCGAAAGCGCAAGGACGAGCGCCGCCCCGATGATCATGAAACCGCGATTGGCAGCGCGGTTGATGGTGAGAAAGGCAGCTTTGGAAGAAAAACCGGCACTGACGAAGATGCCGGCAGGGGACACCCTCGCCGGGATGTAGCCGAGAATTCGCTGAACGCCGTCCTGGCTCAAGGTCTCGAACGAGCCGATGCTGTCGCCATGAACATATTTCATGAACGGTGCGGGGATGCGGGTTCCCACGAACCGCTCGGGGAGGGGCTCCCGCGCAATGATCACACCGTTGCGATCGGCGATCGTAATCGATCCGTCGGTCGGCAGAACCCGCTCCTGCAGCTTCTGGTCGAGCCACTTCAGGTCGAGCGCCGCGACGACCAGGCCGGTCATCTTGCCGTCGTCGTCCCAAATCGGCAGGGACAGGGGCAGGACCGGTTGCACGTCGAGGCCACCCTCGCTGAATTGCGGCGTGAATTCTCCGATTGCGAAACCCTGGCTCGCCATGGAGGACTTGAAATAGTGGCGATCCGAAAAGCGGGCTTCTTCCGCCGGGAACTCCCCGGGCGAGCATTTCACCGCTCCGTTGACGTCCAGCGCCACGATAGAAATGAGGTAGGGCACTTTGCGCTGCAGGGACCGCAAATAAGTATTGCAGTTGGGGGAGCTGAAGGTGCGGATGGACATGGTTTCGTCGACGGCGAGAAGCAGGCTTTGAACCCCGTCGAAAATCCGCTCCAGTTCGGAGGCCGCGAGGCGGGCCTGGCGGATCGCCAGATCGGTGACTTCCGCCTCGCGGGCGCGACGAAGCGACACCTCCGTGTACGTCCAGATCATGATCGCCGGCAAAACCGAGATCAGCGCCAGGAGGAGCAGGCGTCTCGTAAGCGTCATGCGGGGGTCCAGCCGATGGACCAGAAAAGGACCACAAAGAACGGCACGCGTCCACCCTACGGCCGCGACCAATAACCTTGCATCCGCCGGCCGGAGGTGCGACGGAAGCGCAAATGGCTGCACCTCCACTTCTGACACTCCAGGACGTCGCTCTCACGTTCGGCGGAACGCCCCTCATCCAAAGCGCCGAACTGACGATCGCGCCGGGCGAACGCGCTTGCCTCGTGGGCCGCAACGGCTCCGGCAAGACGACGCTGCTGAAAATCGCCGCGGGACTCGTCGAGCCGGATCGCGGGACGCGCTTTGTGCAGCCGGGCGCGACAATCCGCTACCTCGCGCAGGAGCCTGACCTCAGCGCGTTCGAAAACACGCTCGCCTATGTTGAGGCGGGGCTCGGACCGGGCGACGATCCTTATCGTGCCCGCTATCTGCTGGAACAGCTCGGGCTGACCGGTGAAGAGAAGACTTTGGCCCTGTCCGGCGGGGAGGGGCGTCGCGCGGCACTCGCGCAGGCGCTGGCGCCGCAGCCCGACATCCTGCTTCTCGACGAACCGACCAACCATCTCGACCTACCGGCCATCGAATGGCTCGAAGGAGAATTGAGAAGCCTCCGCTCGGCGATGATCCTCATCAGCCACGACCGGCGCTTCCTCGAAAGCCTGTCGGAGGCGACCATCTGGCTCGATCGCGGCCTGACGCGACGCATGGATCGCGGCTTCGCGCATTTCGAAGCCTGGCGCGACGAGGTGCTGGAGCAGGAGGAACTCGATCGGCACAAGCTCGATCGCAAGCTCGTGGCCGAGGCCGATTGGCTCCGCTATGGCGTCACCGCGCGCCGCAAGCGCAATGTCAGGCGGCTCGGCAATCTCCACGCCATGCGGCAGGAGCGTCGCGAGCACCGGTGTGCGGTGGGAACCGTCACCATGACGCTTGCCGAGAGCGAGCAATCGGGAACGCTGGTCGTCGAGGCCGAGAAGGTCTCGAAGGCCTACGGCGAGCGTGTGCTCGTGTCGAATCTGTCGCTCCGCATCCTGCGGGGTGACCGGCTCGGCATCGTCGGCCCCAATGGCGCCGGCAAGACCACCCTCATCAATCTTCTCACGGGAGTGTCCCCGCCGGATACGGGGCGGATTCGCCTCGGCTCCAACCTGCAGAAGATCACCCTCGATCAGCGCCGCATGAGTCTCGACCCGACCGCGACCGTCGCCGAGACCCTGACGGGCGGGCGCGGCGACACGGTGCTGATCGGCGGACAGGCCAAGCACGTGATCGGCTACATGAAGGATTTTCTGTTCTCGCCCGAACAGGCGCGCACGCCTGTCGGCGTTCTCTCCGGCGGTGAGCGCAATCGACTGATGCTGGCGCGCGCCCTTGCGCGACCCTCGAACCTGCTTGTCCTCGACGAGCCCACCAACGACCTCGATCTCGAAACGCTCGACCTGCTGCAGGAGATGATCACGGATTATTCCGGCACGGTCATCCTCGTCAGCCACGATCGCGATTTTCTCGATCGGACCGCGAGTTCCGTCCTCGTGTCGGAAGGGGAAGGCGTCTGGCTCGAATATGCGGGCGGTTACACCGACATGGTCAACCAGCGCGGGCAGGGCGTGCAGGCGCGTCTCGTCGCCAAGGAAGAAAAGCCGAAGACGTCGAAGTCGCCGGCGGCATCGATCTCGCCGTCCAAGCGCAAGATGAACTTCAACGAGCAGCATGATCTCAAGACCCTGCCCGAGCGCATGGTCGCCATCGAGGAGAAGATCGCGAGGCTGCAGGAGATCATGGCGGACCCGCAGCTTTATGCCCGCGACCCCGAGCGTTTTCAGAAGGCCTCGGCGGCGCTGGCGGCGCAGCAGGCCGAACTTGCCGCCGCCGAGGATCGCTGGCTCGAACTCGAACTTCTCAAGGAAGAGTTGGGCGGGTAGAGGGCCTGCGCGGCCCTCTGCCGCGATGCGTCAGGCGACCGCGCCGCGCACGCCGTCGATCTGGGTGTCGAGATGCGCGACCAGGTCCGGCGGAAGGTCGAGCAACGCGACCAGACGGTCGAGATACGCTTTCTCTTCCGGTGTATCGGCCTCGCCGATGGTGAGCCGCGAGGCCACGTAGAGCTCCGAGGCCTGCTCGCGCGTCTTCGGCAGGCGCGCGATCGCCGCCGCATCGGCGGGTTTCGCAAGCGCGTCCATCAGAAACCCCTTCTCGGCATTGCCGAGACCGAGCTGTTGGATCTGTTCCTGGATGCGGGTGGTCTCGGCACTGTCGAGATGACCGTCGGATTTGGCGGCCGAGATCATCGCCTGGACCAGCGCCAGCCCCATCTCGTTGCCTTCCTTGTCCTTCTCCTCGTCCAGGTGAAACCCACTGCCGGCGGGCGGCTGGGCCGGAATTCGATCGAGGGAGCCCGCCGCCGGAGCCTGCTTGCGCTTCCAGTCTTCATAGGCCTTGAAGGCGACAGCGGAGAGAACCGCGAGGCCGCCTGCCTTCAACAGCGAACCGCCTGCCGACCGTCCGCCGCGGGAGCCGAGGATCATGGAGAGAAGCCCACCGCCCGCGAGCCCGCCCATGCCGCCGGGAATTTTGGCGACGATGTCGCTGAGGCTCCCGGGCATGCCGTCAAGGCCGCCCTGCGACGACCGGTTGCCGCCGGAGCGATCCTGCCCGCGCGGTTGACCCTGACCCTGCATGAGGCCTTCCAGGATACTGCCGAGATTCATGATTCACGCTCCCTGTGCTGTGAGGTGTTGCCCTAGAAAGCACGGGGAGGTGAAAGTGTTCCGGCGTGCCGGAGGGTGAGGAGTGTTACGTCTTCTTCTCGTAACGCTCGACCGTCTGCTCGATGGCGCCGAAAACTGAATGGCCCGCCTTGTCCTTCATCTCGATGCGGATCGTGTCACCGAATTTGAGGAAGGGCGTCCTGGCGGCGCCGGCGCCGATCGTCTCCACCGTCCGCTGCTCGGCGATGCACGAATAACCGAGGCCGCCTTGGCCGATGGGCTTTCCCGGCCCGCCATCCGAATCCCTGTTCGAGACGGTGCCGGACCCGATGATGGTGCCGGGCCCGAGGCTGCGGGTTCTGGCCGCGTGCGCGATGAGTGTCGGGAAA
The DNA here is from genome assembly GCF_056402495.1 of Microvirga sp. P4_A5. Lineage (NCBI taxonomy): Bacteria > Pseudomonadati > Pseudomonadota > Alphaproteobacteria > Hyphomicrobiales > Methylobacteriaceae > Microvirga > Microvirga sp. P4_A5. The sequence goes on from NZ_JBFUHH010000128.1 coordinate 7,585, forward strand.
TCGAACGTCATGTCGACGCCCGCGTTGGGCTTGCCGAACAGCGCCCCGTTGAGCGTCGAGAGCAGCGGAAGATGCAGTTTGCCGCCGTTCCACGCGTCACCGAGTTCATCCGGCGTCACCGCGATGGGCGAGAGCGCCGAGGCCGGCTTCGACTGAAAGAAACCGAAGCCTTTGCCCAGTTCCGTGGGAATGAGGTCGCGAAGCGACACGTCGTTGACCAGCACCACGAGCCTGATCGCCGCCGCGGCCTCCTCGCGGGTGGCGGCCATGGGAACGTCGCCGGTGATGACGGCGACTTCGGCCTCGAAATCGATCCCGTGCGCCTCGTCCAGGGCGGGGATCGGGTCCCGTGGATTGAGGAAGGCGTCGGACCCGCCCTGATAGATCAGCGGGTCGGTCCAGAAGGTCTCCGGCATGTCGGCGCCGCGCGCCTGGCGCACGAGCTGGACATGATTCACATAGGCCGAACCATCGGCCCATTGGTAGGCCCGGGGCAGGGGAGAGGCGCAATCGTGTTCATGAAAGCGGATCGACGGAACCGAACCGAGTTCCAGCTGCACCGACAGATCGGCGAGGAGCGGGGCGACCTTTTCCCATTGATCGAGGGCTTGCTGGAGAGTCGGAACGATGAAAAAAGCATCCGTCGCGCGCGTGAGGTCTTTCGAAACGACCACCAGTCGGCCATCCCGGCCTTGCTTTAGGGAAGAAAGCTTCATAGCCACCAGCCTGTTTGTTATGCTCAGGTGAGCTTGCAACAAAATAATCTGCGGGGAAACGCCTATGACGTCCACGACCATGAAAAGAAGAAGCTTCCTGACCGGGGCAGGCCTTGCCGCCGCAGCGGGAACCGTCGCGTCGCCGGCGATTGCGCAATCCGCGCCCGAAATTCGCTGGCGCCTGACGTCGAGCTTCCCCAAGGCCCTCGACACCATCTACGGGACCGCGCAGACCTTCGCCAAATACATGGCCGAGGCGACCGACAATAAATTCCAGATCCAGACTTTCGCAGCGGGCGAGATCGTGGGCGGCGGGCAGGCTCTCGACGCGGTGCAGAACGGCACCGTCGAACTGGCCCATACGCCGAGCTACATGTATATCGGCAAGGACCCGACACTTGCCTTCGGCACCGGCGTCCCCTTCGGCCTGAATGCGCGGCAGCAGCATTCCTGGTGGCATTTCGCCGATGGCGCGAAGATCACCAACGAAGTGCTGGCGCGATACAACGCCATCGCGCTCGCATGCGGCCAATCCGGCACGCAGATGGGTGGTTTTTTCCGCAAGGAACTCACGACCGTCGAAGATCTCAAGGGATTGAAGTTCCGCATCGGCGGCTTGGGCGGCGATGTGCTGGCGAAGCTCGGCGTCGTGCCGCAGCAGATACCGGCTGGCGACGTGTTTCCCGCGCTCGAGCGCGGCACCATCGACGCGGCGGAATTCGTCGGTCCTTACGACGACGAGAAACTCGGCCTCGTGAAGGTCGCCAAGTATTACTACGCGCCCGGCTGGTGGGAAGGCGGCGCGATGCTTCACCTGATGGTCAATCTGCAGAAGTACAACGAGCTTCCGAAGAGCTATCAGGCGATCATGGCGAATGCCTGCGAGGCGGCCAACAACTGGATGCTGGCGAAATACGACTACGTGAATCCGGGCGGCCTGCGCCGGCTTCTCGCGCAGGGTGTCGAGCTGCGCTCCTTCCCGCAGCCGATCATGGAAGCGGCGTTGAAAGCCGCCAACGAACTCTACGGCGAGATCTCGGCCAAGAACGCCGATTTCAAACGCGCTTACGAATCGATGGTGGCCTATCGTGGCGAGGTCCTGCCGTGGTGGCAGCTCAACGAATACGCCTACGACACCTTCATGATCCGCACGCGCGGACGGTCGTAGAATTCGCTGCCTCTCCGCCGTCATGGCCGGGCTTGTCCCGGCCATTGACGCCTTTTAAGGTCGGTGGCGGTAGAAGGCGTGGGTGCCCGGATCAAGTCCGGGCATGACGGCCGGGTTGGCAATCATTCATGTCGGCTCACGCCTGTCCGGATTGAACATCTTCTTCAAATCGCGCCAGCAATCGATGTAGTCCTTCTGCAGCGTCGGCAATTCGGCGGCGTATTTCGTGACGCGTTGGGGAAAGCGCGTTTCGAACATGAATGCCAGCGTACCGGTGAGTTTCACCGGTTTGAGTTCCACGTTGCTGGCGTGATCGAATGCGGTCGCATCCGGGCCGTGCGGCAGCATCTGGTTGTGGAGCGAAAAACCGCCGGGCACGAAGCCCTCGGGCTTGGCGTCGTAGACGCCATAGACCAGCCCCATGAATTCCGACATGAGGTTGCGATGATACCATGGCGGACGGAATGTGTTTTCGGCGACCGACCAGCGCTCGGGAAAGATCACGAAATCCACATTGGCAGTGCCGGGCGTCTCGGACGGCGCGGTCATCACGGTGTAGATCGACGGATCGGGATGGTCGAACATGATCGCGCCGACCGGCGAGAAATGGCGCAGGTCGTATTTGTAGGGCGCATAATTGCCATGCCACGCCACCACGTCGAGCGGCGATTGGCCGATCTCGGTCCGGTAGAGTTCGCCGCCCCATTTCACGTGAAGCGTCGAGGGTTCCTGCTTGTCCTCGTAGGCCGCGACGGGAGTGAGA
>NZ_JBFUHH010000129.1:0-9969 GCF_056402495.1 Microvirga sp. P4_A5
ACGCCGCCCTGGACATTCAGGCTTCCCGCTTCGGCGGAGAGAACGGGACCCCATTTCTCTCAGCACGGAGGGTGGCCGAGGCGCTTGGGCTCACGTTAACGGAGCTGGCAAAACTGACCGGTCTTGCCCGTAACACCCTCTCAGGGAAGATCGCCGCTCGAAAGGTCGATGCCGCCCTGAGCCCACTTGTGCGGATTCTGGCCATGGCTGAGGAAATGGCAGGCAGCGAACAGCGCGCGGCCATCTGGTTCAAGCACCAGCCCATTCCAGGCTGGGCTGGGAAAACAGCCCTGGATCTGGTCGAGGAAGGCAAGGCGGAACGGGTCTTGGCGTATTTGGAAGCGGTCAGATCGGGCGTCTATGCCTGATCCTTTGCCGCCCGGCGTTCATCAGCTTTGGCGTGCTCTCGTTCCACGCTGGGCCCATGCTCCGCTCTCAGGGGAAGGCGCTGCTCAATTTGGTGGGCGTTGGAACCCCGTTGGGGTACCGGCGATCTACGCTGCCCGAGAGCTTTCGACAGCTTGGTCCGAGTATAATCAAGGCTTCGTGCAACACCCCGCGCTGATCGTGCAAATGGAACTGTCAAAAGCCCATTTGATGGATCTGACGAGTTCGGAAGCTTTGGAGCCTCTCGGCCTGACTGCCGCAATCCACCAAACGGAATGGCGACGTGACTTGGATCAACGACGAGTTCCAGAGACCCATCAGATTGCTGATCGGCTTCTCGCCGCAGGTCACGACGGCGCAATCTACCCGTCATTCATGTCTCCAGGCGGAAGCTGTGTCGTCCTCTGGCGCTGGAATCAGGGCGCGGACGGTCCAAGTCTCACGATCATAGATCCTGAGCACAGGCTGCCCCGGACCCCGGCCTCATGGCTCTGAGCAAAGAGCCGATTTAGGTCTCAAAGGCGATCGGGCATGTCCTGGGGGCCGCCCAATAGGCGGTGGCTCGCCTTTGGGATACGAACCACTGCCGAAAACGACCGGGCGATCCGAATGATCTCGTTCAAGAGGGGATCGGACGGCCGCGATCGCCGATCCAGCAATGGACCGAGACGCCATCGCTCGAGACAAGTTCGGTGTTGTAGGAACACGCGTGCCGTCAGCGGGAATGGGGTCACCCTCGGCCTTCAGGTCAGGGTCGTTCTCGGTCGGCCGCGGCTGCTAGTAATTCTGGGTCATCGACCGTCCTCTGGGGTTTCTGATTTGAAACGTGCCTGAGTGCCGGTGTCAATGATGGTGCGGTGTGCGGTCTCCGGGCAAATAGCCAGCCGCTGATCTGGTGATCATGTCCTTACTGAAGGAAGAAAAAGACGGTTAAGGCGGCGCCTACTCCGACGACCAGCCAGCGGATGGCGATTGGGTGAATTCGACGCCCGAAGACGACCCCGAGATAACCGCCAATGATCGAGGCGGAACCGATGATGGCGGTTTCCCGCCAGGCAACCAGTCCGGCATAGATGAAGAGAATGATGGCGACGAGTTGGATCACAGTGGAACACAGGTGCTTCGCCGCGTTCGCGCGATGAAAGTCATCTCCTTCGGTGATGGCAAKCGAAGCCAGCATTACGATTCCCATGCCCGCTCCAAAAAAGCCTCCATAGATGGCAACAAACAATTGGAAGAGGAGGCCGCCGAGCCAAGTGTTTCTCGAAGGTCCTTTGCCACCATGTGAGCTGATTGATCGCGCGAAGGCGACGATCTTCGGACTTATTGCGAACAACACAGTTGCAAAAAGCAGGAGCCACGGGACCAGTTTCCGGAAGGATGAATTATCAGTCGTAGTGAGGATGTACGCTCCAGCAAGCCCACCTACGAGACTGACGGCGCCCAGTATCGCGAAACGTCTCGCATTGGCCATCAGTTCTCGACGGTACGCCCATGCACTCGCAAGGTTTGCCGGCGTCACCGCAACAGCGCTGGTGGCGTTCGCGATCACCGGAGGAAGGCCGGCCCCAATGAGGGCCGAGAACGTGAAGAAGGTCCCACCCCCTGCGATGGCGTTCACGAGCCCGGCTGCGAGACCGGATGCAGCAAGAAGGGCGCCAGTTGCGAGATCCATGATATAAAAGACGCTCCGAAACAGAATGAGGCTAGAACGACACAGATCGCGCCCGCAAAATGAAATCTTGAGCAGGCGTCAAGCATTCAATCATGCTTCACATTGCCTTGACGAGAGAATCCGCTAGATCTTTGAAACGAGAAGCCTTGGAGCCGACTGTGATGTTGAATGGCGCAAAGGGTGCTCTTGCCGTCCTTATCGGCTTTACTCTTCTCTCGAGTCAAGCAGCTTCGGCTGTCACGCTGAAGTGTAGCTTGATCAGTGATCCAACCGAAGCCCAGAGCATGGGATCCGTGAACCGGTTCGAGATTGATGAGGGAAAGCAGGTCGTCTCGATGTATCGCGGGGGCGGTGATCCCGACTGGACCTATGGTAAAACCAGCGGAGATGTTTTTGATCCGAAGGGCGATCACTTCATTGTTCGCAGCGATGCAACGGGTATCTTCGGTGGCGGTGTTCGCGCGGGTTTTCCTCACTCATTCTATTTCAATCCGGCCTCTCGGATCATGAGTTGGACCTACATCTGGAAGGATGAGATCACTCGGATGCAGTGGAAATGCATCAAGTCCGGATAGATTGTTATGTCCCAATGGGATGGGCTTCGCATGGCAACGAAAGATCCGAAACCCATCTCACGTGTTCAGGCTGTGAGGAAGAGTTCGCTTTCGCGCCAGGTTGCTGACGGTTTACGCTCATTGCGATGGGCCGCGGATATCCGCTGCTGGAATCGGGCGTGGGCTTTCGTCAGCAGACGTCGTTTGCGGGCGAGTGGTTGGGAAGCAACTGTCACGTCGTTCACAATCGCGCCCGCCGCGGCATAGAGATCGGCGGTAGCCGCATCCAATCCGGCGTTACGCTCGAATAACACCAGGAGGCCCGCTAGACTTTCCCGCAGGAGCGTCTTGAGCTCTCGGAGATAGGCATCGAAAGACCGGTTCTGACTTTTCGGAACTCTGCAGAGCCGTCAGGAATGACCGCTTTCGCCGGAGAGGAGATGACCTGCCTCTAAACTTTCATTCGGCGACAATTAGAGCCTCGGCGGTTGATACGCCTTGTGGCGCGCGAGAAGCAAGAGGCCAGCGCGCGGAGCTTTCCCGTTGCGCAGCGTGATGGCCTCTTGCGGTTTGGAGACCCTCGGCAAACGCGAAGGGTGTTTGATAGCCCAACGAGGAGTGTGGCCTCGTGGTGTTGTAATCCCGGACCTACTCAGTGATGAGCTTGCGGGCGTGATCGAGCCCGAAGAACATCCTGCGCGGCCGAACGCTCACCGAGCGCATCGAACCCGACGACTACGCTCACCTGATCATTGCCTGTCTGTTGCACGATATCGGGTATGTCCGAGGCGTCCTGAAGGGCGATCACGAGAATAGCTTCGTGGTGGACGCGAGCGGGCGGGCGGTAGGATTGCCACGAGGATCCTCGGGCCAACGCGGGACAACCGTAGGCAATGATCATGCCTCAACCAAGCCGTTCCTGATCGCGTACCAGATCAGTGCCGCAGTCGTGTCGAGGTTGAGTTTGCGCAGGGCGAGAGCGCGGTGGGTCTCGACGGTCTTGGTGCTGATGCTGAGGATATCGGCGATTTGCTTGTTGGTCTTGCCCTCGGCGATCAGTTGCACGACAGCCTTCTCGCGGGAGGTCAGTGCGGTCTCGTCCGTGCATCCCTTCGACAGATAGGGCGGGAGATCCAGGTTTTTGATTTCGACAAGCCGAGGGTCTCCCTCCGGAAAAGACTGCAAGCGAGTTGATCGGGGGCAAATTGCGTAGCGGGGTCGTTGATCGCGGCCGAGCGCGTGGCGTGAGGAGGGATTAATGGCTAGACCGGGCCGAGTCCATTTTTGACTCATGCAGACCAATCCGAAGAACACGAGGCAATCCGATATGTGAGGCAGGGCAAAAGAAGCCCCGCCCCGTCCATCATTCGATACGTCCGCCTTCGCCCGGCCTCCTCCCCTCCCAAGCTCGGCTGCGGGGGACGCCCTGCCGGCCGCATCGAGCGATGCCCTTGAGGAAATTATATGGATTACGAAAATACTCTAGAAACGCATGTGACCATTTTTCTTACCATTGTCCGAGCCAACCTGTTGCAGCAAGGCAGATGGTGCTGGTGGATACGCCGGACTGGAAAATTCGCAGCGATCGAAACAAAAAATTGGCTGGCTGACACCCTGGCTCCCGTTCGAGATCGAGACGCTGGCGGGCATCACGCTCGCCGGTGCCGATCTCGAAAGTACTTTATGTGGCCGGATCATGCGGGCAGCGTTCGGCGACCAACTGGCTTTTCAAGCGCGCGCCACAGGCGCAGCATGTCAACGGGCCCAGCCGGAAAATCAGAATCCAATATTTTTTACAAAGGGCACAAGGGATCGACAGCACGGCTGGTATCGAACGGTCATCCAACAAGCACGAGAGGCAGCGGACACCGTCCACGTCTTCTCGCGCGGCAGCATCGCCAACCCAGTTTCGGGGGGACCTATGACATCTATTTCTATTTCTAAGACATCGCCGAGGGAGAGGCGCTGGAAAACTATTTCCTGGGTAGCAGCATCACCTCAAATATATCCTAATTCCGGTCGAGGCGGCCGGGATCATGGATGTCGACCGACCGGATGAAGCACGGAAAGCGTCAAAGCTGCCATCCGGCCGCAATCGCCGAAGCGGCGCGGGTCAGACTTCTGCCGTTCCAATCTGCTTCCCGGGAAAAGCAGCTCGAACCAGCAAGCAGGCGTCGCCGAAAGCATTCTCAAATTCCTGCGGGGATCCTGTCTCTTAGCGGCCAAAGGACGGCTTCGCTATCCACGGTTCAAAAAACAATGAGCGCCGCTCCCCAGATGACCAGAACGACAGCTCCACGTTATCAACTTTCGGAAAAAGTCTCTTCAAACGAAATCAATTTCGTCAGCAGCCCCTGGAACGGTCTTGGGCGCCGGTCTGCATCTGAACCAGTCGCCAGACTCTCCCTCCCGAAGACCAAGTCAACGAAGGCAAAAGGAAAGTCGCAGTCAACGGCGCTACTCTCGTAAAGACATTCTCATCCCGGTCAGTCGCTATCAAAGTCAATCCCAACCGGTACCAACCCGATGCCATGGGGCTCGATCAGTCTAACTTTGGCTCCTGCGGCGCGCCATTCACGCGAGCCCGCTCCGCCGCCAGGGCATTGCGCTCGCGCCCTCTCGCCTCCGACGTGACCGGACTGCCTCGACTGTCGCCAGGCCGGACTCCGTGCCGACATCATTTCGCCGAAATTCGCCACTGGCGCAGCTCTGTCATCTGTTGCTCCAGTCGCGGGTCCGCGAAATTGTTTTTGCGCTCGCTGGTCAAAGGATAGACTAACTGGCGAGCGCGGTCGGCTTGGCCCCGACTCGCGGCCGATTATGAAAACTGATTTGCCTCTATTCGGATCCCCGCCATTGGCAGCGGGTGTTTCGACCCTGCGGCGCCAAGAAACCCTCCCCCGTAATCCGGGAGCATCTGTGCTCCCCCCTGCCCTCTGCCAATCGACGGTCATGTGTCGGACCTTGAGAACCCAAGGTGTTACACGCTTTGCGCACCTTTGCGTTCATTCGTTACGACCAACTAGTCGCAGCGGCGGGCGGCGAAAACACGCCATTCGGCACCGGCCAGCCGGCTCGGCAGAAATCTCTCCTTCGTGCCACTTGATGACGCACAGTCTGTGGACCGGGTGTGTGTGAGAATTGCGCAATTGTCTTTTCTAGCAGGGCGCACCGGTGCGTGGCTCGCGAAGGGGCAACCTATGCAGGTCGGCTTGGTCAGAGCATGACGCGCGTCCAGATGCCCTGATGTCGTGTCTCGAATGTTCCTTCTTAAATGAATTTTCAATGCTGTCAGGATGCAACGTACAATCGTCCCAGCCGAACATCGGGCTCATGAGCAAGGCCGCCGTCATTACGACAGCATGGTAGCTTCTATGCGATCTCAACATTTGGGAAAAATGCGCCGCTTATGATGTGACGGCGTCGCAAGCCGTTTCAATGCGATGGCCCGCTTCCTTCGCTTCCAACAGTTTTCGATTGCCGTGCAATTGCGCTGATGACAACTCAAATTAGAAAAACAGTCGATTTGAGTTTACGCAATCGTGAATAGATTTGGCTCCGTTTTTTCTTCCGCAGTAAATCGGGTGTCGTCGGTCGCCTCAGAGCAAACCTCCGGCCTCACCTGGAGCTAAATTGTACTGTCGTCAGGCAACGACCCCCGAAAATGGAAGTAGGAGAGGCTTAGCAACAGCTGCCGCTTCTCGTAAAACGTCTAAAGCGCGGCTCGCAGCAACGTTAAACACATGCGGTCCGAGGGCTAGGTAGTTCGCCGACTGACCGATTTATATTGCGAGTCCGATGCCGACTACCGCATAGTAGCACCCACAACAACAATAAGTCACACTCGAATGTCTTCATTACATTTCAAACGGGAACGCAACGGATCTCTATACGAGATCTCACTTTCCGGAAAATTAAAAGCAAAAGGAATCGTGGGCACGTTTCAAACCGACGCATGGTGGTACGGCTCAGACACCCTGCCTAAATCGCTCGTATCAGGATGGGTCAACTTTCGTAAGGGGCGCGCCAGGTTGACAGCAATCGCCATGGATCCTGACCGGGCGTCAAAAGCACCGGAGCTGCGTTTGAATGGCCCCGCAACGAAACTGCTTAGAAACAACGCCACGAGGATCGATGGCAGAGCCGTCCAAGATCACAAGCGATTGGCAGTATACGGGAGCGCCTTTCTGGTTGCCGCGAACCGCTTTGCCTGGAGTTTTCGTTTTCCAGACCCGGAGCGCCACCGGAGTGATGAGGTCTTTGATTTTCCGAACCAGGTGACGGCGCAGGACATCAGAGAATTCTCATCCACACTAGTCACTTCCCATTGCATTCGGACTAATCGACAGTTGCCGTGGATCGAATTCGCGCGAAAGCCTGAGCCGGCTGACTTCATAGTAGCTGCGGCCCGTTGGCCCGATTTTCAATGTGTTCCTTCCATCGATCCGCGGTCGTTCCATGCAAGAATTAAATAGGCCTGTCCGACCTTCAGGTGATCCGTCAAAACAATGGCACATGCCCTCACAACCCGCCTGCCGCCACCAACCTTCCATTATTAAAAATTTTGGCGCCAACAATCGAAATCGAGTCTAAGTATGAGTAGTTTCACCGGCCCAGCACACCTTCTATATCAACTGAAAGAAGACGGGACGATTTTACCTGAGATCTGCCGCGTTGCACGATACAAGCAGTTAACCCGCCATACCGACATTGCCGCTTGCGATACGTCTTCCATGGGCTTGATACAGCCATCGGCGACTCCTTTTCTGCCGATGTATCTGCCCAATAAGTGCAGTACCAAGGCAAATCCGTTCGCAAATCGGCTGCTGAACGCCATCACGACCACGAAGGTCGCCGGTCGTTACCGAACCAGCGTCTATGGAACCGCGATCATTGATGCGGGTATCATACAGTGCACAACATTCGAAGACGTGGGAAATTACATCGACGGGATGTATCACTACGACATCGATAAAATGTTCAAAAAGCACTGGTCGCTCTGGCGTGAGGTTGATGATAGCATATGTTTGACGACGCCATCGCAGTGCGTCTCCGTTCTGGGTCGGCTGACATTCGGTTAAAAACAGAATGGCAAAATCGCAACCGATTCATGTCCGGGGCGGCGACAGCCGCCATGCCGTGTCTATCAAGCCGTCAACTTCTCGGATTTTTGCTCAAGAATTGTCGCCTCGGTGGCAGCGATAGCGTTCTCCAAAGCAGAAATTTTGAAAATTGTTTTGTCGGCTGGCAAGGTGAACGATTTGGCTGACGAAAGGATGAGTGTCGCTGTGAATCCTTAAGGATTTCAAGGAAGGTCGACAGTTGTTCAATGCTAGTGCTTTCCATCGGGATCTTTTCAGGAAATGCGAGGTATGGGTTGTCTGCTATCTGCCCTGAAGTCCATCACGATGCAACGCGACCTTCGCGCAATGCCGTTCGAAAGCGCCCCACCGTTACGCCTGCGTCTCAGCCACGGCTATTCTACATCAATCCGATTGATCAAACCGAATGTCGCTGCTGGCGATAGCGAGCGAAACCTGGCCGCGCTCGATCTCGCCGAGAATTACGGCCCGGGTTCGTTCCTTGAAATCGTACCATGTGCCGACAGAAGCTTCACAGCCGGCGCAATAAAGTACAGCGGCGTCGTTGATCTCGTTGGGGAGCGTGATCGACGGGCTGCGGCAAGGCTCGCAGCTATGATTGACCCGGCGGAGTTCGATCAAAACGACCCTCTATTCAAAAGTCTCAGCAGAGGCGCACCTTCTCTGAACCGGCCACGTCAGTCAACTGAGCCGAAGGGCCGCTTGCCTCAAGGCGCGAAAGGCGTACCCGCGGTGTCACGCAGAGGTACCGAGGCGCCCGCAGGCCCAGAAAACTCATACGAGCGGCCAATCCACATGTGCAATTGGCAAAGGGTGGCCGGGGGCCAGCTACAGGTGGTCCTCCCCTCGTCTGAAGCAGCATGGTAAGAAGGGTCCGCACATTCGTGAACTGAATGACGTTATCGGCCATCTGTGTTGTGCTCGCTGCGGGACGCCCCCGCGCCTGCTGGATGTCCGGCCCTTTGTGCAAGGCCGCGGAGCACCGGCATGGACCGCTACGTGGGACGGTGTTGGGGCTGCTGCCGCTCATCGCGCCACTGGGACCGCCCGGGAGCGCTCTGCCCGAGGCGAGGTGGCGGACAAGGGGAGCAGAATTCGCCGCCTACCGGCGAGAACCCTTGGCCGATCGCCCCGCAGGAGGTTGGAGGCACCCGCGGGAGTAAACTTGAAACGGTATTTGCCGGTTCCGGGCGGAAGCACCCCGACCCCGGCGTCACACGGAGAAGGTGGGCCGGGGTGCCCCACGTGCTTGGCCGCTATTACAGGATCGAACCAGCAAGCTCAGACGAACAAGCGAGAATGGCCAAGGTTCCCGAGGAGGAGGAGCGCAGGGGTGGCACCGCTCCTCCTTCCTAAGCCGCCAGAGGTTTTACTGTAATGCAATCGGCCAGCCGTCCTGGCGGTTGGCAGGCGCTTGAGGCAGGAGATCGTTTCCGCTAGGGCCACTTAAGGTGTCCGGCGAATCCATAAACAATTTCACGCTTGAAGCGGCGCGCGCATTCGATCTGATCGTCGTCCGCGCAAAACATCAGATTTGTATGATCATCAAGACTGTCTTCCCGCTCAAAAAAGTCGGCTCTCGGGGTTCCGTTGGCCCCCAGCGGTCGCTTTTCAAAAATGATTTCGAGTCTTCGCGTCGCGCGAAGCCCGCGTCTCAAGTCAGATGGAACGCAAAGAGGCTCTAAATTAAATTCATGAATAATGACCTGCAACTTACTTCCATGATACAATAGAACAATGACAAATTCACCCATATCCCCAAATGCCGGGACCAACGGTTCCGCCTCAACTCTTCCCCAGTCGATCCAGCCGGCCAGCGCATGCGGAAACAACAAGCCTCCGTTCCGATGTGTCATCACCGTCGACGTTCCCGAACTGGATTCGTCCTATGACTTGATTTGCTGCCGCCCGAATAGGCAAGGTGAACTAGAAATCGATGCGTCGTCTGACGAGGAAACGATCGTCCACTACGAGCCAGCCTGGGTCGTCGTGTCGTGGTTACGGAACAACGGGTTTATCGTCGTCCCGGTCGATGCAAGGTGCATCATTGTTCCGTCGATGACGGATGCGCAGCGCACCTTATTCAAATTGCGCTGGAATCTGTGACGTCGGAACTGATTTTCAGGACCGAGCCGTTTTGGCCTGTCGATCGGTTGTGCCGAAACACTCACGATTTCGCCGGATCCGCGTTGTTGCGAACAAGTGATTTTTTCTTCTCGTTCCATTCGAGGACATTCGTTTTGAACACCCC
>NZ_JBFUHH010000130.1:0-9837 GCF_056402495.1 Microvirga sp. P4_A5
AACTCCTGATCGAACCTGAACGACCCCTTGAGATCGATCTCCCTGGCCATGACAGCGTTTGCAGGCACTGAAATCAAGCCACCGGGCAAGTTGCCGATTTGCACGACCGTGCCCCCGCGGCGGACGTTGAGTATCGCCGAGGAAAGACCGGCGGCGGTACCGGAAACTTCGAACGCCACGTCGAAGGGTCGGATCGCAGCAAGGTTCTCAAGAGCATTGCCGCCGCCTGRGATGTCGACGACATGGTCGGCGCCAAGGCGTTGCGCGAAGGCCAGTGGAGCAGCAGCAACGTCGACCACGGCGATTTCCGACATCCCCGCCAATCGGGCGGCAAGCATCGTCAGCAGGCCGATCGGACCAGCGCCGAACACGATTCCTCGCGTCCCGGCGACAGGCCCTGCGCGTCTCACGGCATGCAGGCATACGGCGAGTGGTTCCGCAAGCGCAGCCGCCTCAAGGGGCGTATCAGGTGAAATCTTCACGCACTGAGATGGAACGACATCGAAATAAGTGGCAAAGCCGCCTTGCATGTGCGGGGTCTTCGAGGCCGAGCCCATGAAATAAATATTCTCGCACAGATTCAGGCGCCCTTCCCGGCATCGCGCGCACGTGCCGCACCATCGCGAGGGATTGACCGCCACCCGATTTCCCGCGCTCAGACCTGCTGCCGTGCCGGCGATCTCCACGATCTCACCCGCGATCTCGTGACCGAGAACCAAGGGAGACTGGACAATAAAATCGCCGGTGCGTCCATGCCGAAAGTAATGCATGTCCGAACCGCAAATCCCACCGGCTCCAAAGCGGACGCGGACCATTCCGGACGCGAGCGGCGCCAGCCGACCTTCCACCATGCGCAGATCCTCGGCCCCGAAAAGTGTCGCTGAAAGAACAGATTCGGTCATTTGGCCACTCCCATTGTTCGCGGCAGCCACAGCGTCAGTTCCGGTATGTAGGTAATGGCGATGAGCGCCAACAGGAGAGGAACGAGCCAGGGCAAGATGGCAACGGTCGTTCGTTCAACCGAGAGTTTGGCGACGCGCGCGAGCACGAACAGCACCATTCCCAGCGGCGGATGGAGAAGTCCGATCATCAGATTGAGCGTCAGGATCAAGCCAAAATGGATCGGGTCGATGCCGAGCTTGAGGACGATAGGAAGAAGGATCGGGACGAGGATCGTAATTGCGGCAATGGTGTCGATAAAACAACCCACGAATAGGATCAAAAGGTTTGCGAGGAACAGAAATGCCCACTTGTTTTGGGTGATGCCAAGGATCGCGTCAGAGAGGATCTGAGCGGCCTGGCTCACTGTGAGAAGCCAAGCAAAGATCGAAGCCGCAGTCACGATGAACAGGACCGATGCGGTCGTCTCGATCGTGTCGAAAGTGGCTTTGGCCAACGTCCTCATTGTCATGGATCGATATCGCACGAGTCCGAGAAACAGAGACCAGATTACGGCGGCGACGGCCGCTTCCGTGGGAGTAAACAGCCCCAAGGTCATGCCGCCGATAAGGATGACCGGCGCCATCAGCGCCATCACAGCTGAAAAATCGAAATACCAGTCGAGCGCCATAAGGACCGCGAGCGCAATTCCAATAGCGAGGTTGGTCGATACGCCGACCTGCATCATCAGCCAGACCGCAAGGGGGAAGGCCATAACAATCGCCACTTCCAGCGTCGCACGTCCCAGCTGACTCCAGGAGAATGGGCTGTCGCTGCCCCAACCGTTTCTATGTGCGAAGAATGCAACCGTGGCCATCATCATGAGCGTCATGACCACACCAGGTATGACCCCGCCAAGGAACAGCGCTCCAATCGAGACGTTCGCCATCATGCCATAGATCACGAACGGCAGAGACGGGGGAATGATGGGCCCGAGTGTGGCCGAAGCCGCAGTCACGCCGACAGCGAATTCGGTCGAGTAGCCATGATCCTTCATCGCCTTGATCTCGATCGTGCCAAGCCCGGCCGCATCCGCGATCGCCGTGCCGGACATACCCGAGAAGATGACCGAACCGATGATGTTGACCTGCGCAAGCCCGCCCTTCATCCACCCCACAAGTGCGACCGCGAAACTGTAGATGCGTCCCGTCACGCCGGCGATGTTCATCAGGTTCCCGGCGAGGATAAAGAACGGCACCGCGAGAAGCGGAAAGCTCTCAACACCGGCAATCATGCGTTGAGCCAAGATCACATCAGGTGCGATCCCTGTCACGGTGATGTAAAGCAGCGACGATACTGCCATCGACAAGGCGACCGGCAGGCCCAGTATCAGAAGGGCGAGAAACGAACCAATGAGTATCAGCATGGGCCCAGTCCAATAGGGATTCGGGAAATTTCGGTGTCGCTCGTGGTCAAACCGTCGGCGCTGTCTCGAAGGCCTCCGGCCTCTCAAGGATCGAATAACCACGGCGCCAGTTTTCGATTGAGACCTGGACCGACCTGATGAACATCATGACGAATCCAACGAGAACGAAGCCGTAAATCAGGTTCTTGGGCAGCATGATGGTCGTCATCGTCTCGCCTTCCACGATCTTCATGAATTCCCACACGAGGTAAGCCGCATAGGCAAAGAAGGCKGTGCGAAGAGCATCGATCATAGTCGCTAAAACCCTTGCAACGCCTGCCGGCAGGTAGCGAAAAATCAGATCGACCTGGATATGACGTCCAAGGCGGACACACATGGACGAACCGACGAATACCACARCCACCAGACAATACGTGGCAATTTCTTCGGTCCAAGCGAGCGAGTCGTTGAGCACGTAACGGGTGAAGAACTGTAGAAAAACGGCGAACGCCATCACCCAGAACAAGATAAGACAGATCCAATCTTCGACCGCATATTGACTGAGATCGACCTCGGGAGATTGTTCGTCGAACGTGTGCGCCAGTTCCTCAGCCGAGACCTTTGTGTGGACCTCCGGTGTCATCACCTTCTCTCCAGAAATTTTCTGATGCTTGGGACGTTCGACGAAGATAGAAACGGGCGCTTCGACTCAGGATCCCGCCAGGCTCGGATGCTCCTGGCGGGGATCGTCACGAACTATAAAGCGGGTTCACTCTTGATCGCTTGGATCCGATCGTAATCTGCCTTGCGATAGCCGAAGGACTCGAAGGTGACATTTTTCAACACGGTCTCCTTGAAGTCGTTCTTGTCGACCTCGGTCACCGTCAGACCCTTCTGTTTGAAGAAGTCTACCAATTCTTTCTCCTTGGCCTGTATCTCGGCCGTCGCGCGCGCGGCTGCCTCCTGCGCGACATCCGTGAAGATCTTCTTGTCGTCGTCCGAAAGTTTCTTCCACAAGCCGGAGGAAATAACCGTGTTGAGATGATCAACGATATGGCCTGTCAGGGCGATGTGCTTCTGAACTTCGTAGAATTTTTTGGCCTCGATCGTCGTGAGTGGATTTTCCTGAGCTTCGACCGTACCGTTCTGAAGAGCGAGGTACACCTCCGCGAATGCAATTGGCGCGGTGTTGGCGCCACAAGCGCGCGGCATCGCAAGGTACGCCGGCACGTCAGGGACCCTAATCTTGAGGCCTTTCAGGTCAGCACATGTCTTGATCGGCTTGTTCGACGAGGTATGGCGAGCACCGTAATAGGTCACCGCCAATATCTGGTGACCCGTCTTGTCGGCATAACCCTTCGCAAGCTCTGTGAACACGTCGCTCTTGGTATAGGCGAGGAGATGGTTGGCGTCGCGGAAAACGTACGGATAGTACGTGACGCCAATCGGCGGAAAACTGCGGGCTGCGAAACTCGAACCCGACACGATAATGTCTACGGAACCCAGAGAGAGGCCCTGGTTGAGGTCCGTTTCTTTGCCCAGCTGAGAGGCTGGATAGACGTCGACCTGGTATCGCCCGTTGGTGCGTTTCGCAATTTCCTGGCTCGCCCAAACCGATTGAGTGTGAAACGGTTCGGATGTCTCGTAGACATGCGCCCATTTCAACTTCGTCTGAGCCTCGGCTGCACCGGCCGTGATCGTGAGGCTCAGTGCTGCGGCAACGAGTGCGGGCCATTTTCGAGTCATACTTGCTTCCTCCTGTAAGCTTTGATGGGCAGTTCGCGCGGATTGGCCGCTGGACTGCGAGCATCGGGCGGGTTCTCGCCCGAATGGCATGGAGGTCTGAGCGGCTCGCCGAAACCTCGTGAGAAGCGCTCCTGCGAAAGCCCCAAATGCTGTCGCATGGCAAAACACGCTAATTTTGGGTCGGCGGCTGCGATGGCGTTACGGATCGTTCGATGCTCTGCTAGCGCTCGGAGCCAGGTACTATCGTCCTCGAAATAGCTCGCCAGGCGCTCGAAATAAGGGTTGATGCGCTGATCAAAGAGCTGTCCGACGAACCGGATCAGCACCTCGTTCTCAAGCACCGCCGCGATGGTCACATGAAACTCTCGATCGAGCGCGATCCACTCGTCGTTGCGCGCCCCGCATCCTGCCATTCGCGACAGGACTCGATCAATCGCTTCGATGTGTTCAGGGCAAGCAAGCATGGCAGCTTCGCTTGCCACCGACGCTTCGATGATCTCGCGCGCCTGCAGAATCTCGAAGGTTCCGCTTGGCGGCACCTCGGCAACCCACCTTGGCGGGGGGCTTCCCGAAGTAGCTAAGACATAAATCCCAGAGCCCACGTTTATTCGAACGAGCCCTTCGACTTCAAGCGCGATAAGCGCCTCTCGCACGCTCGGCCGCGAGACGCGAAGKGTCTCCGCCAGTTCGCGTTCGGAAGGCAGCCTTCCTCCGACTGGAAACTCACCGTTATTGATCAGCTCACGCAGGTGCTCAGCGATTTGCCGATAGAGCCGACGCGGTTCAACGGCCTTGAGTGGCAAGGTCCCTCTCCTGTGGTCGTTCCCATCCTGCGCCGCTTGTATCGGCTCTTTGTTATTGGTCAGTCCAATTTACCAGAAAGAGAAACGCAGGTGCCGCCCTGTGTCAAGGYGATTACCGAGCATTCGTCCATCGCATTGCTTTGAGATCATGTGCCATGTTCGGATCGCCAGCGCAGATCCACCTTGTCGAAGCCGACGCCTGCTCCTCGCAGTAGCGATGAACGGTGAATCGCTCGGCCAGTGCCTTCTCCATGCTTGGCGTCATGGCATAAAGTTGCAGTAGCTGTTTCTTAGGTATCCAATCGTTCTGCTGTTGGGTTCTCTACTCAGAGCGTCGCAAGGACCCCGCCATCCACATAGATAACCTGACCATTGACAAAGTCGGAGGCGGACGAGGCAAGGAAGATCGCGACGCCCTGCAGTTCCTCGACGCGCCCCCAGCGTCCCGCAGGCGTGCGTGTCTTCAGCCAAGCGTCGAATTCCGGATTGGCGACGAGATCCTTATTGAGCGGCGTATCGAAGTAACCGGGACCGATGGCGTTCACCTGCAATCCGTGACGGGCCCAATCGGTGCACATCCCGCGGGTGAGATTCTTCACTGCTCCCTTGGTTGCGGTATACGGCGCGATGGAGTAGCGGGCAGCCTCGCTTTGCAGACTTGCGATATTGATGATCTTGCCACGCTTACGAGGGATCATGTGACGAGCCACCGCCTGGCCGACATAAAAAACACTGTCGAGATTGGCATGCACGATTTCGTGCCACGTCTCCACGGAGAAATCCTCTAGGGGTGCGCGCCGCTGGATCCCCGCATTGTTGATAAGAATATCGATCGGGCCTATGCCGGATTCGATCGCGTCAACGCCCGCCACAACGGCGTTGTGATCGGTAACATCGAATATCGCCCTAGAGACCGCAGCGCTCTCGGTCGAAAGCCGTTCGACGGCAGCGTTGAGACGGTCTTCATTGCGTCCGTTTAGAATGACATGGGCGCCAGCGCGAGCGAGCCCTTCAGCCAGAGCATAGCCAATTCCCTGTCCCGCTCCCGTCACCAGTGCGATCCGACCGGAAAGATCAAACAGCTTGAGGCTCATCGTCAAAACCTATCATGATAGATATTCCCTATAATGCGGTTGATTTCGGATGCGGCTCCAACAGAGGCGGATCCGGCCGGGATCTAGTTGCCATACGGACCTTCATAGCTCTTGCGGCCGAGCGCCGGTGCAACGACGTCGCTGGCCAACTTTAATCGGAAGGGTCATGTCCCCGCCGAGTCCAAGCTGGACGATGATAGCTCCCGGCCTTCGCGCCGACAAAGCCCCATCGAGCGCCGATTGCTGGCCGGATCTCTCAAAAAGCAAATCAAACGTCCCGCGGTGGTTCCGCCGGAAACCCGAGACTCTGGTCGCTCCGATCACCCGCCTGTTGCCGTCTCATGCTTAACGGTCGCGACACCGAAGCAGCGGACAGGTATTTCCTTCCCGTTACGATGACAGGCCACCCGAAAGTTTCAGGATCGGCTCGACCGCTGGGTTCAGCCTGCTGAGAGCCAAACTTCAGCCGAGACTAGAGCGAGCGGACGATCGGTTTCTGGAAGAAGCCCTGGAGACAGTCTTTGCCCGGGCCATGAAAATAGATCCGGCCCAGGCACACGAAGGAACCATCCGATGYCTCCGGCGATTGAGCCGACATCCAGGAGGACGACATGGCAGGCAAGGCGAATTTCACGCCGGAGGAATGGACCCGGATCGTGGCAAGTCCGATGGTGGCGGGCATGGCCATCACGGCAGCGGATCCGAGCGGTCTTTGGGTTTGCTGAAAGAGGCGTTCGCCGGCGGCCAGTCGCTTCTCGCGGCCAAGCAGGACGCCAGCGCCAATCCGCTGGCCAGGCCGTCGCGGACGACATCACGGTRCCTGAGATCCGGACGGCAGCCAGGGACCGTCTCCAGGACCAATTCAAGGGCGCACAGATCGGCGATATGAAGACTCGGGCYATCGAAGAGCTTCGCGCCGTCTCCSTCCTYGTCGATACGAAGGCGCCAGAGGACGCGGCCGGTTTCAAGACATGGCTTCAAGCGGTCGCCCAGAAGGCGGCGGAAGCAGGCAACGAGGGCGGATTCCTGGGCTTCGGAGGCGTCGCGGTCAGCGAAGCGGAGAAAGCGACCCTCGTCGAGATTTCCTCGGCGCTCGGCAGCAAGACGTCTTTCGCCTAATTCACTTCGCCACCTTGTTGTCTTCGGCATGAAGGCTTCACGCGACCCCGACCTTCATGCCCCGATCGAGGTCATCGTTTTTGCCATAGGCGGTTCCGATCTTGGGGTTTCGAACGGCGTTATCGAAGCGGACGTTCGAAGCGGCGTGGTCTAGACACGCTGCCGCACCCGGTGCGTCTGGACCGGGGGCTGACTCCGTGCCTATGCGGGCAGGACGACCACTTTCGTCTTGACCGGCGTCCGTGAGTACAGGTGCATCATGTCCTGACTGAGGAGGCCGACGCAGCCGCTTGTGACGCCTGTGCCGATCGACTCTGCCTCGCTGGAAGCGTAAATCGTGTAGAGCGTGTAAGCGCCGTTCTGATAGAGATAGAGCGTGCGGGCACCGAGTGGGTTGTCGAGGCCGCCCGGCATGCCGCCGGCGTATTTGGCAGCCTCGGGCTGGCGCCGGATCATCTCCTTGGGCGGGGTCCAGGTCGCCCATTCGGCCTTGCGCCCGATATAAGCGTCACCGCTCCACCGAAACCCGTCGCGGCCGACATTGGCGCCATAGCGGGTGGCGGATCCGTCGTCCTCGATGCGGTAGACGTAGTAATTGCCGGGGTCGACGATAATCGTACCGGGGGCCTCTTTGGTGTCGTAGCGCACTGTCCGGCGATAGTATTTTGGATCGACCTTGCTGACATCGACCGCCGGGATCGGGAATTTCTCGTCGGGCACCGGCCCGTAGACCTTCGCCGCCTCGGCGAAGCTCATGCCGTCGGATGTCGCGCAACCGGCGAGCCCTAGCGCGCCGAGACCGGCAGCAGAGCCAAACAGAAACGACCGGCGGTTGAGAAGCTCCGACCGGAGCCCAAGCCGAGCGACCTCGTCAATCTCGCCGACAGCGGCAATTTCACCGTTCCTGATCATGATTTGAGAGTCTCCCCATGTCTTGTTGCCCGACCAACCAATACATCGACATGCACCTGCTGATCTCCTTGCTGAGGTGAGATTGGTCTGACAGGGCCGGAATGGCAAGCTTGGCCTTCCAACTCTCTAAAATGGAGCGCGGATGGGATTGAACCATCGACTCGCTGACTAAAAGTCAGCACCCGTCCCTAATCAGTAGCTGCCTTTCCATCACATTCGTACGCCAGACCAGAAGACGCGGCTACGGCCCGTGCGATCGAGTCCCTCCGAACTGCCATGGAGAATCGCCGCATGGAATCGGATGACGAGGAGGACATCGACCTTTCGATTTTCTTTCGTTATAGATGCGATTCAACGGCTCCTTGTCTCCATAGACGGCACCTGTGCCGTCCATTTGGAGCTGCTAAAAAATGATTGCGCTGTGGGGAGGCAAACTCGCAACCGCCTTCAGGGTCTCCTCCAACGACCGCTCGCCGTAAAAGAGCAATTCAACCTTTTTCTCCAGCAGCGGACCCAGCACCCGTTGCATCTCGCCAGCCCAAATCTGCTCGGCACGTGAGTTTCCGTTGATCAGCGCGATGGTCTTCGTCTCCGGCAACAGCCGCAGAATGTTTTCGAACAGGGCGACTTGATTCAACCGAATCCCTACTATTGCGTTTTGCTCGGACAACAGGGATGCATCCTTCATCCTCAATGTGCACGATGCGGTCATGCGGCCTCCATGATGCCCATCCGCCGCCTGGGATTTACCGGCGCCCGATTATAGCATCCAAGACAGCTACCTCGTGGCTCTCATAGGGGCATCCCTCCCGCGTCCGGCGCTAGACCATTGTCCGCCGTTCTACTCGCTCGTGGCCATCGAGATGCCTCCCATGCGATCCGTGATCACCCGGAATAATGCACGGCGCCAAAGCTCGCCCAGATCCTCCATATCATGAACGAGCTTATGCTCATGGCTGGGAACCAAATGCCAACACATGGCGATTCCCTCGTGGCGGTTGGTGACCCTGGCGCGCAATCTCATGTCTAGGTGAGGACGGCTGTCGAATATCCATGTCGCACGTTGGCTCGAACGAATGAATAAAACCCTGCTCACAGGTCAATACGCCAAAAACTCTGCCCGTCATCTGCGATGCCCATCCGCGAACCGGACCGAATCCAGGTCTCACTTCGCGTCGACCTGATCGGCCGGGCGCCCGAGAAACGTTTCGGCGGCTAGCGACGCTTTGATTTCGTTCGCTAGTGGTAGACCGGATTCGAAATCAGACACGCTCGTAAGGGTCGTCTTGAGTATCGTTCCCACTGCTTCGCGCGTAAGAAATGCCTGATGTCCTGTGAGTATCACGTTTGGGAGCGAGACGAGGCGCTGGATCACGTCGTCAGGGATCACTGTGCTTGACAGGTCCTTGAAGAAGAGACCAGCCTCCTGCTCATAAACGTCGATGGCAATGCCGCCGAGCCGGCCGGACTTGAGCGCATCGATTGCCGCCTCGGTATCCACCAGACCGCCGCGGCTCGTGTTGATCAGGAGCGCTCCCTTTTTCACCCGGGCGAGTGTTTGTGCATTGACGATGTGGTAGGTGTCCGGGGTCAGCGGGCAATGAAGCGAGATGACATCTGCGTCCTCGATTCCGTCAGCGTCCACATATCGACCGCCGATCCCCTCGAATTCTGGCGAACGATGGAGATCGAAGCCTATCAGATGGCAGCCAAACCCTGCCATGATCCGGGCAAAAATCCTGCCGATCTTTCCAGTGCCAACCACCGCCACGGTACGACCGACGAGATCAAAACCCATCAGGCCATCGAGGGAAAAATTGCCTTCTCGAGTGCGGTTATAGGCTCGCGGAATCTTTCTGTTAAGTGCGAGAAGCAACCC
>NZ_JBFUHH010000131.1:0-9836 GCF_056402495.1 Microvirga sp. P4_A5
GCCGAAGAGACCCTGGGCGATGATCTTGCTGACTTCGATGTCGAAGCCGACGAGGGCTCCCTTTTCGTCGCGGAAGTGCCACGGCGGGTTGGTGCTGCCGGTACCAACGACGAGCTTTCCGCGACTGAGGACTTCCTGCAACTTGCCTTGCGCCGATGCTGACGGCGCCTGTAGCACGGCGGCCGCGAACAAACCTAGTCCGGCAGCGATCCGATTTGTCGTGTTCAACATGGTGTTCCCTCTTCTTTACGGCATACGCGTCACAGATCCATCGCAGCGACCGGGCTTCTGAAGGACCCGCGGGATGCATATCAGGTTTTCAGGCTCTTTGAAGCGTCGTTATCCGGCCATTGGACCCCCAGTTCCCCTCCTCCCAATCTTCGGCACGTTCGCCGATCGATCACAACGAGAAAGCCCGAAGGGGTGCACGGTGTAAACTGCCGCCAGTTTCATGAGACGGAACAACGCTGCCCGATAACGGGGCGTTACCGGGCATTCCTCCTGTTGGCCCTTTCCTTAAACGCTCGCAAGGCCAGGAGCGTCTCGCAGAGCCTCGGCGTTCGCGCCTTACTCAACCGCAGGTGCGACGGCTCCGTCGCAAACTTTTTGTTTCCTGTTACCTGCTACCTTGGCTGTCCAGTTCGGGGAAGGACGTCATGTTCAAAGGTCGGCATTTCGATCGCTCGGTGATCCTGCTCTGCGTCCGGTGGTATCTCGCGTATGGTCTGAGCCTGCGCAACCTCGAAGAGATGATGGCCGAGCGAGGCATCTCGGTCGACCATGCGATGGTTCACAGATGGGTTATTCGCTATTCGCCCGAACTGCTCGAGCGCTTCAATCGTCGCAAGCGCGCCGTCAGCCGGAAGTGGCACGTCGACGAGACATATATCAAGGTCCGGGGCCAGTGGAAGTATCTCTACCGGGCTGTCGACGGCAATGGCGACACGGTTGAGTTCTGGCTTAGCGAACGGCGTGATCTGGCTGCTGCCAAACGCTTTCTCAGCCGAGCGCTCAAGCGCCATGGCCGTTGCGAGCGAATCGTCATCGATGGCAGCCAAACCAACCGCGAGGCGATCCTGATCTGTGACACGACAGATCGGCTGCGTAATCGATCAAGACGCAAGCTGAAGCCGATCCGGGTCCGGCAGAGTCGATACTTGAACATCCGAATTGAGCAGGATCACAGGAGGATCAAGCGGCGGGTCCTGCCGATGCTCGGCTTTCCGTCCTTTGCTAGTGCTCGCGTGATCCTGGGTGGGATTGAGATGATCCACTTGATGCGCAAAGGACAGGCGAAATACGCCCAAAATCCGCAGCCGTCGCTCGCTGCTCAATTCAAACTGCTCGCAGCATGAACGTCTCGCGGAAACCCTAGTGTCTTTTGGGCTTCACTCTAGATTTGCGACGGAACCGCCGGTTGTCCTTAAGCCTTTGCCGAATGAATTGCTTCCATCCCGGCTGGGTCGCCATGCGGCCTTCTATGAGGTGGGGAACCGCCGCCTGCTCGGTCATCTCGGCTTGGAGGCTCCCTGCATTGAGGCTCTTGAGCACGGGCCATCGCTCGCCCAGTAGATCTTGCTGGCAGACTGTTTCCGTTGTGAGCATGCGCGTATTGCTGCGATGAGCCACGCTGGGACATGCAACGATGTTCGACGCCTGATCTGGCGGGCCCCGCCAGCTCAGAGATGCCAGAATTGTACTGGGCCGGCCGTCACCCCCAACCCGGCCAATAGCTGCAGGGGTGGCGTATCACCTGCAGGGCCTGCGGCTCTCGCCTGATGGACATAGTCTCCGAAAGGCACCCATACAACCGCCTGTTCGGTACCCTATGGGAAAGGGCGTGCGAAGGTGAAGCTGCTTTTGGAGAGCACAAGGCCGATACCGGTGACGCACCGTCTCCAGCGCTGCTCATGGGGCCGTTACTGCTCCCGCGCTGGCCTGATCCTGGTGAATTGTCGGAGGGCTATCGGCCATCGCGCCTGCTCAACGCCGTCGTGCCCGGATTTGACGAGGCGGTCCACCGCTATGACCTTGAGAGGCACATGACCCGGCAACCCTTCCTGCCCATCATGCTTCGGATTGCGCTTATTGCCGGGGTCGCCATTGTCATGCGGGACCCGGTCCGCATGGTCACGGATTTACGGCGGCATACACGCTTGGGAGGTCGACAGCGCTCTTAGGCGCTTGAAAGCGGGAAGGAGAGGGGATCTCCTTATCCTGTCTCATGTTGGCAGTTAATTTGAGATTCCTCTCTCCTAGAATCTCACACCAAAATGCCTACGACTTCTCAGAATTCCCGAATCTCACGCCAAAGTGCCCAGCGACAAGCGGGGTTAACCCCTCGTCGGTGCGGGAGCCAGTCAGCCAACAAAAAATCTTCGGGGGCTTACGCTGCAGGTTCCTATGATGCCGGCGGCCAATAGCGGCACGAAATCCCGTGCCCATCGGCGATCTGATGCCACGGGGCAGTGCCGGTCCTGACATGATTTTCGCCGTGAATGCACGGTCCGTCGTGATCCTCATCAGCGGAAAAGCGGAACTCCGGGGGCGTGAGGCGGAGCCTTTGACGCTGGATGATCGGGTCAGGGATAGGAACGGCGTTCAGCAGCATCTGAGTGTAGGGGTGAGCAGGCGTATCATAGATATGCGAGGCATTACCCATCTCGACGATGCGGCCCCCGAACATCACCGCAACCTTGTGCGCGACCTCTCGAACGATCGCGAGATCATGGGCGATGAACAGATACGACAATCCGAGCTTGTCCTGCAGCGAGCGAAGAAGCGTCACGATCTGCGCCTGCGTTCGCACGTCAAGAGCCGATACTGGTTCGTCGCACACGACGAAATCCGGATTTACCGCGAGCGCTCGAGCAATGACGATCCGCTGACGCTGCCCCCCGGAAAATGCATTCGGGTAACGGTGCATCACGGCCGGATCCATATTCACGAGCTCCAACAATTCCGCGACACGCTCACGCATCTGGCTCGGCGGCACCGACCTGTGCACGCGAAGCGGCTCGGTTAGCGTCTGGGCGATCGTCATGCGCGGGTGCAGGCTCGAATAGGGATTCTGAAGAACGAACTGCATGTGTCGGCGCATCCGACGCAGGTTGAACGATGACATCTTGGTCAGGTCTTCGCCGAGAAGTTCCACCGAGCCTTGATGCACTTTCTGGAGCTGAAGGATCGCGCGACCGGTCGTCGTCTTGCCCGATCCGGATTGTCCGACAAGGCCAAGCGTCTGGCCGGGTGCGATATCGAACGAAACTCCCTTCACGGCCGCAAGCGGCGGGTTTCCTCTTTGGGCCGGAAAGACGACCGACAGGTCACGAACCTGAAGCAGTGGTGCGTCAGTGGGACGTTTTTTGGCCAACCTCATAACGCGCGACCGGCAGTATCGATGCGCGGGACGGCGTGCAGCAGAGCACGTGTGTATTCGTGCGCCGGCTCCGCAAAGACACGCTCGACTGACCCGGATTCGACAATCTCGCCCCGGTACATGACGTTTACCCGTTCAACCATCCCGGCAACGACTCCGAAATCATGTGTGATCAGCATGAGGGACATCCCGCGTTCCTCCCGCAACCGCATCAACAATCGCAGGATCTGCGCTTGCACGGTGACATCGAGGGCGGTTGTAGGTTCGTCGGCGATCAAGAGATCGGGATCGCATGAGATTGCAATCGCGATCAGCACACGCTGCCGCATTCCACCTGAGAACTGATGCGGATGATCGTCCGCGCGGCGTTCCGGGTTGGGAATTCCCACAAGATTCAGTAGTTCTACGGTCCGTTGCCTGACTGCCTTTCCACGAAGCTCCGTGTGCCGGCCGACGATGTCGTCGATCTGGGACCCAATTGTCATGACCGGGTTGAGCGATGTCATCGGATCCTGAAAGACCATGGCGATTCGACGCCCGCGCAGATCGCGCATCGCCTTCTCATCCAGTTGCAAAAGGTCCTCGCCCATGAAATCGACGGAGCCGCCCAGGGCAACCGAGGTGCCCTCGGGGGCCAAGCGCATGATCGCCCTCGCGGTTACGCTCTTGCCGCAGCCCGATTCCCCGACGAAGCCGACAGCCTCGCCTGCCGCGATATCGAACGAGATGCCCCTCACTGCCTGGATTTCTTCCTGGCGGGTCGCGATCCGCGCGGTGAGGTTCCGCACGCTCAGAATCGGGGTGCTCGGTTCACTCAACGCCAGCTCCCCACATCGAGAACTTCGCGCAGCCCGTTCGCCAATACGATGAAGGTTAGCGTCGCGAAGACGATAGCGGTCGCAGGTCCCACCACCGTCAGTGGTGCGAGCTCCATGAATTGTCGAGCTTCAGAGAGCATCCCGCCCCAGTTGGGGTCCGGTGGCGGTGGCCCGAGGCCGAGAAATGAAAGCGCCGTCACGGTGAAGATCGTGTGCGACAAGGTGAGACTGGTCGCCACCACAATGGGTGAAATCACCATCGGCAGCACGTGACGCAGCACCAGCCTTAACTCACTGACGCCAACACTTCTCGCCGCCTCCACGTGATCCCATTCCCTCACGCTCAGCACGGGGCCGCGCACGACCCTAGCCATGGCGGGCGTGTACACGATCGCGATTGTGAGAATTAGGTTCGGCACCGTCGGCCCTAAAGCCGCCACCACTGCGATCGCCAGCAAGAAGACCGGGAACGCAAACACCACGTCAAGTACTCGCATGATGATCTCGTCCACCATGCCGCCGAGATAGCCGGAGAGCAGGCCGAGAACCAGTCCGGCGGCGAGCGCGAGGAACACGGCAACCGCGGTGATCAGCAATGTCGTGCGGCCGCCGACGATCAGGCGGCTCAACACGTCGCGCCCGATCGAATCCGTGCCGAGCCAATGTTGCGCACTTGGGCCGGCGAGGGAATCGGGTGACGTCTTTGAAGGATCGAAGGGCGCGATTTGCGGAGCAAACACCGTGACGATGATCAACACGGTCAGCATCGCAATCCCGAGCCCCAGGAGCAATTGGCCGTTTGTGAGACGGTGCCGCTTGCCCGCAGCGGGATTCTTGCTACCCGCCGTATCAACCATCGCCCTGACGATGCTCATGCCTTGACCCTCGCATCGACCCGCGCATACGCAATGTCAACTAGCATATTGACCAGAATGACCACGCTCGCAGCCAATACCACGATTGCCTGGATCACCGGATAATCGCGGCTGTTGATCGAATCGAACAGATACTGACCCATGCCGGGGATTGCGAAGATCGTCTCGACAAGGATGCTGCCGCCGAGCAGCGATGCGACCTGGAGTCCGGTCACCGTGATAATCGGCGTCAATGCATTCCTGACGAGGTAGTTTCTCAACACGGTGCGCGGCAACAGGCCTTTGGCCCGCGCTACCATGACGAAGTCTTGGCTCGAAATTTCAAGGACGGCTGCCCTCGTGTTCTCCGAGATCGTGACAGAGACGGCCAACGCAAGAGAAAACGCCGGGAGAAGGAGGCTCCCCACATTGGCTATCGGGTCGTTTAGGAAGGGCGTGTAGTTGAAGATCGAGAGCTGAGGGAAATAGAGCCCGGCCAGAAGCACGATCAGTGTTGCGACCACGAAGTTCGGCACAGCGAGAATAAGACCGTTGTAAATCCGCACGAACCAATCCGTTCTTCCACGCATGCGCGCCGACGCCAATCCCGTGGCTATGCCCATCGTCATCGCGATGATGGCAGCGATCAACGTGAGTTGAAAGGTGACAACGAATCGAGCGGGCAGCTCGCTCAGCACAGGTTGTTTCGTGACGAACGACCTGCCGAGATCGCCGGCCAACGCGTGGCCGAGCCAGAGGAAATATTGCTCCAGAAGCGGGCGATCGAGTCCGAGGTCGCGTCGGATGGCATCGAGCACCTCCGGCGCAACGCTCTGTGAACCTGCGGCCGCAATCGCGAAATCGCCAGGCAGCGCGCGCATCAGCATAAAGGCGATGAACGATACGCCCAGCAGGATCACCAATGTCAAGGCAAACCGGGTGAGAACCACGCGTATCATCGAATAGCCGGCCTGTGCCGTGCGCGCGAAGCCATGGTTACTTCGTCACCCAGGTTGTTCGCACGAACGAGCGGATGTTTGCGGCAAGCGGCATATATCCCTTCGCGTAATTCCACCAGATTTCCCAGCGCAATGGATATTGGTAGGTCTGGATGACATACGCATTCTCCGCAATGTGCCGCTGGATCTGCAAATTCTTGGCGGCTCGGCTGGCAGGATCGACATCAGCGCGCGCCTCAGTGATCAGCTTGTCGAGCTGGGGGTCTGCGATACCCATCGCAGTCCCGAATTTGCTGTCCGATTTGACGTACTGGAAGATTGCATCCGCGTCCGGCGTCCACGAGAGCGCAACCGAGAGAAGCGTCGGCCATGCCCCGGTGCTCCAGAGATTGAGCAGCGGCGCAGTCTCCATCGGGGTCAGCTTCACGGTAATCCCGGCGGCCTGCCACTGCTGCTGAAGGATTTGTGCGCATGCGACGTCGAGGGGATTGGCCGCAACGACGATGTAGTTGCCGAGGTCGATCCCATCTGGATAACCCGCCTCCGCGAGCAGCTCTTTCGCAGCGGCCGGATCATGCTTGTAATAGGGCATCCCACCGACACCGTCATACCCACCCACCTGGCTTTCCGGAATCATTGCACCGATCTTGCCCGAGCCGCCCAGAACAGTGTCGAGGCACGCTTTTCGATCTGTCGCGAGGCTGAGCGCACGCCGCACCCGGATGTCGTCGAGCGGTTTGGCTTTCATGTTCAGCCAGATCGGGAAGGTTCGCGATGTTTGGCCCGGGGCAGAGACGAGTTCCGGCGAGGTCTTCGCCATGAGCGCCGCGACCTTTGGGTCTTTCAGCCACGTCATGTCGATTGCCTTCGACCGCAGGGCAGACGAGAGGGTCGCTTGGTCCTTATAAAATTTGAACACAACCTTGGACAGGTAGGGCACGCCCTTTTCGTAGTAACTCGGGTTGGCCGTCAGGGTAAATTGCTGATTTGGCTGATAGGATTCGAAGACGAACGGGCCGGTGCCGACAGGCTGCGTGCTGAGATTCCCGACGCCCTTCGGGACGATCGCGCCATCAGGGTTTGTCGCCAGGTAATTGAGGAACGCGGCGTCGGTGGTTTTGAGCTCGAATTTGACGGTGCGGTGGTCGAGAACCGTCACGGCTTTGATGCCCGAATACTGTGCTCGAAGTTTGCTCGCGGTGCCGGGATCCAGGATCCGGTCAAACGTGTACTTTACGTCTTCGGCGGTGAAGTCCTGCCCATTGTGAAATTTCACGCCCTCGCGGAGCTTGAAGATATAGGTCTTGTCGTCAGGGCGCTCGTAGCTGACGGCCAGATCCGGTTCGATCTTCATATGGGCATTCCACCGCAGCAGTCCGGTGTAGATCAGCCCGGTGAAATCGTAGGACGAGAAAGCCGTGACCGTGGTGGGATCAAGTCCGATCGGATCGGCATCGGCCCCGATCGTAAGGGTGCCGCCGGCGATCGGAGTTCCGGAAGGGCCGCCAGCGGCGATGGCGAAGGATGGACCGACAAGCATCGCGCCTCCCACCAGCCCCAGACGAAGCACGTTGCGGCGAGACAGGTCATAGGCATCATCAAAGCTTGGTCCGGCTGTCGTAGATGAAGGTGTCTTCAACATGTCGCATCCTTCCGTTCGTGATGGATTGGTCAGCAGATTTCCCGCAGGTGCGCGCTCGGCGCATCAAAGAACATTTCTTCGCCTCAACGTGTCGACAGCATCTGCCGCGGCCGCAAGCGTTTCATCAACGATGCTCTGATCATGTTCCGACGACATGAACCATGCACCTCGTTCGAGCACTCGCACGCCACGTTCCAGCAGCGCGGTCGCGAAAGCAACATAGGCCGGGCGGTTCATGCGAGCGAGATCACGGTAATCGCGTGCCGGCGCATCCAGGCCGAACGCCACATGGAAGACTTGCGGGAAGCCCGTGACGCTCGCGGTAATGCCGGCCGCAGCAAAGATAGTGCGCAAGCCGTCCATAAGACGCGTACCATTGCCGGCGATGGCGTCGTAGAGCGCGGGAGTCAGCGATTTCAGCGTGGCCGCTGTCGCCGTCATGGCGATGGGCTGGGCATTGTAAGTTCCGCCATGCAGCACGCCGCCGGTGGCGCAGAGTTCCATAAGATCGGCCCGCCCGGCAATCGCCGCGACCGGGAAACCATTGGCGATCGCCTTGCCGAAGGTAGCAAGGTCCGGCGTTACGCCGAAATATTCCTGTGCACCTCCGGGCGCGATCCGGAAGCCAGTAATGACTTCGTCGAATATCAGAATCGTGCCGGTCCGCGTGCAGATATTGCGCACACCCTCAAGATATCCGGGCAGCGGATGGATGGCGCCGGCATTGCACATGGCGGCCTCCATCAGAACGGCAGCGATATCCCCCACTGCCAGCCGTCTCTCCAGAGCAGCAAGATCGTTCCATGGCAGGATCGCAAGCGCCTCGGCCGTGGTGGCAAGCTGGCCTTTGCTGCCGGCGAACGGAACGGGTGCGTCACGCGGACCAGCGGCGTCGAGCGGCGGAGCAACCGACCAGAGGACATTGTCGAACCAGCCGTGATAATGGCCCTCGAACTTGACGATCTTGTCGCGCCCGGTGGCGGCGCGGGCGATGCGGAGCGCCGCTTGAATAACCTCCGAGCCGGTCGATCCGAACCGCATTCTTTCGGCGCCGGGCACCATTTCGCAAACCAGTCTCGCGGCTTCCGCCTCGATCGCCGTCTGTCCCGCGAAGAGAATGCCTTTCTCGATCTGTGATGTGACCGCCTCCACGATTGCCTGCGGTTTGTGACCGAGGATCATCGGCCCCATGCCGAGATAGTAGTCCGTCAGCCGGTTCCCGTCGGCGTCATAAAGATACGCACCATCTCCGCGCTCGATCACGAGGGGTGTAGGCGAGATATTCAGACGGAAATTGCTATTGACCCCTCCTGCCATCCATTTGGAATTTTCCCGGATCTGGCGCGCAGATGTCGCGAAAGTCATCATCCTTCCGGCATCTGCTGAAACATCCGGCGCTTTGGTTTTGGTCATTCGGGAACTCGCAAAGGTGCTGAAATTCGTAGGCTGATTGATCGTTGGCGTGCTGTCAGATGGGATCGAGGGGATAGATAGGGCGTCGAAGTTTCTGATAGGGCAGGGCGCGCAGGTCGCTGGTGCAGGGTCCCGGAGTCGTGACCGTATAACTGGCGGGGGCGATCCGGTCGTAGGCTCGGCGATGCGCGACGGCTGCTTTCACGCCGATCACCGACAGGCTCTCCGGCTCGATACCTTGCGAACGCAGCTGGCCGAGATCGAACGGCGGCGTTTTACGGCTGGTCAAAAGAACGGTGACGGCGCCGTCGATTTCCACAACCGCGCACGGCCCCATGTCGAAGGAGGAGCCTTGGGCCGCCGCGAGGTGGCTGTTGAGATCTTCCAGCGCGAACCTTCCGTCGGTCAAACGGAGAAGTTTTGCTGTCACTTCGACCGGTCCCTCATCCAGCGAGGTGCGTTTTCCGCCGATGCGGATGAGCCGCTCCTCACCAGGCTTTGCATCCTGCAGGCTTGCGACCGCTTCAGGATCGGCAATTACCACAGCCGCATTCTTGATTCCGAGGCGCAGCATCCCTCTCAGCACCGCCGTGCAATCCCCGGCAG
The DNA here is from genome assembly GCF_056402495.1 of Microvirga sp. P4_A5. Lineage (NCBI taxonomy): Bacteria > Pseudomonadati > Pseudomonadota > Alphaproteobacteria > Hyphomicrobiales > Methylobacteriaceae > Microvirga > Microvirga sp. P4_A5. The sequence continues at coordinate 9,672 of NZ_JBFUHH010000131.1, forward strand.
CTCCGCCGCCGATATTATCCGCCGGCTCTACTATGATGCTGGACCCCCGCGGATTACGGCTTGCGGCAGCAAGGGCTGCGTCCAGATCCCACTCCACCGGTAGGCCGTGGTTGCGCAATTCTGTCGCCAGATCGACGAGTGAAGCGAGCGCTGCTTCGGCTGCCC
>NZ_JBFUHH010000132.1:0-9811 GCF_056402495.1 Microvirga sp. P4_A5
GCAAATCTATTTCTCGGCAGCCCATGATCCGACCGAGCTCAACCGTCAGGGGCCGGATGTCGGGACGCAGTATCGTTCAGCTATTTTCCCTATAGACGCCGAACAGGCCAAAATCGCCAGGGCCTATATTGCGCAACTCGATCAGACAAAGGCCTTCGATGCTGCTATCGTAACCAAGATCGAACCCGATCGGCCGTTTTATCCGGCCGAAGCTTATCATCAGGATTTTCTGACGAAGAACCCGTCTTATCCGTACATCGTTATAAACGACCTTCCGAAGATTGAGAGCCTGAAGCGCCTCTATCCCAAGCTCTACCGCGTCAACCCTGTCCTGGTGGGGAAAGCTGCAGGGACGAACTAATCCAGCAGGATGCGCTGCTGTCGCCAGTGTTGGCGTTGAGACATTTGCTGACGCAGAGATGAAGTAGCGAGGCTGAGAAAGATGACCGCAGAAGGCTGCATAACGGTATGAGGGTGATGACGCGTGTCCAGAGTGTTTGAACGAGCTGTAGTGGCTCATGTCACTGACGTGTTGGGCGCCACACACGCAAGGACGCCTGACTGGCTACTACGGCCCGGCCGCGACGAATGCGGGGAGCGCTGGCCGCTAGTCTGTGAGATCTACAATGACCTCACTGGCATGCAACTTCCAAACGAGATGAGGAAGATCGAACGACGCACCGTCGATTGCGTTCTTATCGTAGATGGTTCACGGCCTCGGGTTCTTGAGGTGGACGAAAGTCAGCACTTCAATCTCTTCCGCGCCCGGACACTTGAGCATTACGCAAGCCATACGAACTTAGCATTTGATCCAAACCTGTGGATCGCCAAGTCCCAAGCCAAAACTAAACTCGAGTCAGGCGGCTTCGGACGTCCAATGCCTCCGCTGTTCCCTGGAGACGCTGGCCGTCATCGTCAGCGAGCATTTCGCGACGCCTTGTGTGATATCCTTCCACCTCTCCACGGGTTCGCACCTACTCTGAGGATCGCTGACTTCGAGGTGAGGGATTGGATCAATGGAGATACGGCAAGAGAGGAAATTCGTCGACTTCTGTCGACTCGGATGACCCTAAGCATAATTGTCGACCCTCTTGGCGAATGCTCCCCAACCGGAAGAGGTGACCCTCAATAGGACCATGAGGGTAGGCGTAGATAGGTGTCTTCATTTAACAGCCGATCTCTTCCTTAATGGCCTCGACCTGGTTGAGCGACCGGCAGACGTTTTCACAGGGAATGCCATCGCTATCTGCGTCGGCGCGCTTGTATCCGCCACACCACATTTCGACCGCTTCTCGACAGGTGCTTGCGGCCTTGCAAGACCTACCGGCCTGAGCCACAACTAGTCGGTCAACGATCGATTTGGAGCGCACGCTTGGGGTGACTGTGGCAAATGCTGGCAGAACGCCCAGGGCGATCGCGAGAGTGATAACAAGGAAAATGACTGAGCGTCTCATGCCGGATCCCGTTCGCCGCGGCGCCAATCCCAAGGCATTACGAACCGCCCCGCCCATAGACCCCGTTTGCCTCTGCGCGCCTCAGTTTCGTTTGCCGTGTATCGGCCATCGGAATACCGCGCGTACTCCACCGCCCAACCCTGCCTCACGAGTTCCGCACTGAGGTCCCGACCGTCGACCTTGCACACTGCGATCACTCGCCCATACCGATCGCGATCGATCTGCTCGCAAACAGCCCGACCATTCCGACCAACCAAGCTCTGAAGCGCCTCGGCAGATTTGGGACCGCATAAATAGCTCCGGCTCGCCTCGGTCTGGCAGGTCTGCCGACCTTCAGGAGCATCGATCCCGTAGAGTCTGATGCGGGCTTCCATTCCCTGAAGCGCGATCGTGTCCCCGTCGATGACCTGGGCACGCCCCTCGAAGGATTGTGCGGCCGCGATCGACGGGAGTAGGAGGGTGGCGAGGAAAAATACGAGGTAACGCATAGAACTTGATCGCCTGAATTTTGTCTTTCCGCAAGGTCAAGCTGTCGGGTCCAAGTTCGCTCTCATTCCACTGGTAAACTCCGGGAATGTTAATGGAACCCGATGGCCACATGGCCCATTGCTCTTCCAAATATTCCTCGGCATATTGTCCGCTGKGGAGCTGAAACATGAGAATCCAAACGACAATCGCGGTGCTTTCAGCCGCGCTTCTGACGGGCTGTGCGAGCGCACAGGTCACAAGAACTTCCGCGAACACGATGATGATCGACGCAGGCGCCGCACCGGCCTGCGGTGGCCAAGGGGCCGCAAGGGTCGCTACGAAGAGCGCAGCGATCGAGACCATCAGAGCGGGTTACGACCGCTACATAATCACGGGCGCACAATCGCAGAACAACGTGTCGGTTTCGCAGATGCCTGGCCATATCCAGACCTCCGGAAGCGCCACCTACAACCGCGGGTTCGGCACCTACAACGCCACCAGCACTTACGTTCCCGGACCAACCATCGTCAGCGGAAGTCATGACCGCTCACTTGGTGTGGTGATGTTCCGTAATGGCGAGCAAGGCTCGGAGAACGCTCTTGACGCCCGGCAGGCGCTTGGCGCCGAGTGGCAGGACCTGGTGAAGTCCGGCGTCCACAACTGCCTTTAACCGACCGACCGTCTGGGCCCATTGCCATCTTCATTTGCCCCGCAATATCGGGGGTTTCTGGGGGAGCTTATGAAAAAGATGATCGTGGGCGGCGGCCTTCTTTTACTTGCGGCCTCGGTTCCGGCAGAGGCGAAAATTGAAATGGTATTCGCGAGCTGCGGTGAGTCTACGGGAATGGCCTTCTTCTTCGAAGGCAACATCGTCGGGCCCGGGCAGGGTGGATGGCTCAAGGATGGGGTTACCGGGGGCGGGGTCGCGCTGGTCAAGATGGACGGTCAACTGGATATCCTCTTCAAGGACACTACCGGCAATCGCTACTCCCACCGCGCCGGGGGCTCCGATGTCCGGCTGATCGCCCACTCCGGCAATTCTTATTTGGTGGTAGCTGAAAACAGGGAGGGCAAAACAGCCGAGCACTTTCTGTTTAAGACCAATGAACTCGGTGTTGGCACACTGGCGTGGGGAACAGTCCGTCTCGACAAGCCAGCCTCTAAAAGTTCATTGATGACAGCTGAGTGCGGACCCAACAAATGAGTCGACTATTCGTCCGACGTAGGATTCGTTGAATTTTAGTCCTCACGAACGCCTTTGAATGATGGATGGCGGAGCTGGCCGTTCGACGTCCGTCCGCGGTACTCGACTTCGACGCGGATCTCCGGCGTCGTCCAGCCGACGCTTTTCCCCTTCAGGCCGGCGATCGGCGGCTTTCTGACGATTAGGCGATCGAGTTGCCCCTTGATTTCCCGCGCGTTTGCGACAGCGAGCCCGGATCCGACGCCAACTGCAGGGTGAAGAATCCCGTCCCGCTCTTCTGCCAGCCGAATGCTTCCTAGGTTGCCGTCCGTCCGTCGTCTCATATCCGATCACCACGAATGTGTCCGAGAGCACGCACTTGATTTTGCGCCACTTATTGCGCCGTCCGGAACGGTATGGGGCATCCCGCCGCTTCGAGACGATTCCTTCCAGCCCATAACGGCAGGCATGAGCCCAGATTGTCCGTCCATCGCCCTCGAGCTCCTCTGACAGCATGACCCGCCGACTGCCGGGTTCGATGAGACTTTCCTGGGCGTCCCGCCGTCCCTCCAACTTCCACGATCGCAGGTCGTGCCCATCGAGAAAGAGAAGATCGAAGGCGAATAACACGGCTTGGTCCGCCGAGCCGCGGCCCTTTCTGCCGAGCACGGCTTGCAGGGCGCCAAAGTCGGATTTGCCTTGCTCATTCAGGACGACAGCTTCCCCGTCGATGACCACGCTGTAGACGGGCAATGTGCCGAGGACCGTCGCGATGCCGGGAAATTGATCCGTCAAGGCAAGGCAGGCGAAGGTTATCTGGCGGGTTCGGCCTGGATCGTGCCACAGGCGGCTTGACAGTCCGTCGAACGTGCCTTGATCGGATAAGAAATGCGAAGTCACAGACTTTCATGGGATGATGCTCTGCTTCTTTATTGCCATAGCCAAGGGGTGGCTCCGCACTGGTTCGGCCGCACTGTCTCATCTATAGACATATATGCTTCGCTAGTTCCTGAAGCCTTGCTTTACCAAGGGGAGAAGATGGGTGGCGACCTCCGTTGTTCGAGTCGGCAGCACGATGCCTGTCACGGGGCCTACGACCGCCCTGCGTGACGGCAGGTGGATCGCCATCAGAGAGGGAATTGGCCTCGATGATGATCACGGGATGTTCATGCAGATCTATTCCGCTGCTGGAACTCCTGTTGGTAGTGAAGTCCGCGTCAATACAACGACCGATCTGACACAAACGGGTGCCACTATTGCTTCGCTGACGAATGGTGGATGGGTGATCACATGGAGCGGGAATGGCACGCAATTGGACAACGCCGACGTCTATGGCGTGTTTCAGCAAGCCTACAATCCGGACGGCACAAGAAATGGTACGGAAACTCGCGTAAATGTCACCCCTGATGGCGAGCAGTATTTGCAACAGGTGACGGGCTTAGCCGATGGCGGATGGGTTGTTACCTGGACGGATTTCAGTGCCGATACCACCGGCGGCAACATCTCGCAGAGAGTCTTTAATGAAGATGGAACCCCGCGCGGAGGTCAGGTTCTCGTTAATACCACCACGTCAGGCCTCCAGTTTCGTCCAACTGTCGTCGCTCTGCCCCAAGGCTCCGAAAACAATCTTGCAGGAGGGTGGATTGTGGTCTGGGAGGGAAATGGTTCTGGCGACGGTCAGGGTATTTTCCAACAAACCTACAGCGCCTCCGGACAGCCGGTAGGCTCAGAAACGGTTGTCAACACTACCGTTGCCATGCCGATGAGCGGCGGGGACCAACAAAACCCGCACGTCACAGCGCTCAATGACGGGCGATGGGTCGTGACTTGGGCCGGATATGGCATTGGGGACAACCTCGGTATTTTCCAACAAATCTTTAATGCGGACGGATCACGGGATGGCAGTGAGGTTCGCGTTAACACCTCTACATCTCTGAACCAATTCGATCCAACGGTCACGGCGCTCTCCAACGGTGGATGGGTCGTCACGTGGCATGGGAACGGAGTCAACGATGACAATGGCGTTTTCCAGCAAGTCTATGCGGCCAATGGCACCAAAGTCGGAACGGAAACTCGTATCCACTTGGAAACGACCGGAGGCCAGGTGCTCGGCGGGGTGTCGGCACTTTCTGGGGGGGGCTGGATTTCGTCCTGGGCCGGAGACGACGCTGAGGGCAATTGGGGGTACTACCTTCAGAGTTTTAGGATTAACAACGACCCAACAGGCGTAAAGATCAACGGAAATGAAACCCTCACTGTTTTTGAAAGCCTCGGACCGGGGAGTGAGATCGGTGCATTGTCCGCCATTGACGTTGATACCAGCGCGCTTGATGAACGCTTCGCCTACCAAATCGTCAACGCTAGCGGTGATCCCATCAGCTCCGCACTATTTGAAATTGTGGGCAGCACGAGTGGCGAATATTCGCTGAAGCTCAGACCCGGCGTGACCTTCGATTATGAAAATCCCGCGCATCGCTCTCATCTTCTCAAGATCAAGGTCGTAGATGCGGCAGGCGCCGCGTATATACAGGATGTGACGATTAATCTCGCAAATCTTAATGAGAGGCCTAGCGACATTGGCGTTTCAAATTCAACTGTCGCGGAAAACACCGCTTCGGGTACGGCAATTGGAACGTTTCATACGGCCGACCCGGATGCTGACGAGGCATTCACCTATTCATTAGTCGGCGACGGAGCTGGTGGCCGTTTCGCCGTCAAAGAGAATACACTTTTCGTCAGTCGAGGCGCTGCTCTCGATTATGAAATGGCTACCAGCCATCAGATAATCGTACGTGTAACGGATAGGGGCGGATTGAGCTTCGACAAGACGCTAACAGTCTATGTGTCAGATATTCAGAACGAGGTCGTGGCTGGATCGAGTGCGGGCGAAAAAATCCTTGGCGGTTCTGGAAAAGACAAACTCTCCGGCGGGCTCGGGAACGACTTTCTAACGGGAGGCAAAGGGAAAGACGCCTTTGTCTTCGACACAAGGCCAAATAAACTCTCAAACGTCGACAAGATAACCGACTTTAAAGTTCTGGACGATTCGATTTGGCTCGAAAACAAGTTTTTTTCGAAACTCGGAAAGTCAGGCTCTGAGAGCAAGCCGTCTCAAATGAAGAAAGAGTTTTTTACCATCGGTAATAAGGCCAAGGATAAGAACGACTACATCATCTACGACAATAAGAAGGGAGTACTCTACTACGACGCTGACGGCTCCGGTAAGAGCAAGGGTGTGGAGTTTGCCAGTCTCTCGAAGAACCTCAAGATGACCTACAAGGACTTCTTTATTGTCTAAGTGACCGGTCAGAATCGAAGGATCCGGAAAGGGGCCGCTGAAGAGTAGCTGCTCTTTCTAGAGAGGCCAGCCAGGCATTTAATTCACCTGCTGCCGTCACTATTGCGGGTGGATGGCTCGGATCTCCGAATGAAACTGTGCAGGGGGGGAGCTCTGTATCCTTTTCCCGTGCCGCTCGAAATGCGGCACGGACCTTGTATGAATTTCAATGACGAGCAACACCTCAGACTCGTGTTGGCGTGCGGTGACGACCGGGCGCAGCGGTCGCACACTGAAGTCGGCCAGCGCCAATCGTGCCGCCCTTACTTTTACGTTAGCTTTTGAGGCTATCTGCGTAACGTTCGAGCACGAAATCTTTCGCGGCGTCCGCCTCCGAAAAAGTCTCGCGCTCGAAAAGCGTCTTGCTCAGCGGCTCACCGTCGATTTCGACATCGGTGACCCAAATCGCCGCGAGAAATCCCTCGGTAATCCGCAGCACCTGATAGTTTTCGTCGTCAGGATGCTCCCATTCAAGCTCGGGTTTGAGCTCCGCGAACTGCTCCAGGGAAACTGTGGGGCCGCTTGCAAGCATCATCTCGAGGTTTGTCATGAGTCTGCTCCAGGACGCCGCGGCACGTCGGCGCGCCGGGTGCTCGTCATCAAACGCGGGGGGCGTCTAAAACGAACCTAGAGGGGCGCGTGGCCCAAGACAACGTTAGGTGTGCGCCAGTGTGGATGTTTCCGTGGAAGACCTTCTCGACACCAACGACCTTGATATCGACGGTCCGCTTCCGGACCAGGTGGACGTGGTCCCCCGGGAAATTGATCCGCGCCTTCGAGCGGATGGAGGCATCGACGCGAGCGTGTAATCACGGAGGCGGGGAGTAGCGCTACCGGGCGGCCTCCCAAACCGGACGGCATACGAACCGGGTGCCCCCTCGTGCATCCGGAAGTAGGGCAAGGATTTGGAAGGGTGTGAAAGGGAGCGCGCTTCTACCAGTTCGGGCGTCTTAACTTCTTAATCGGCACTTCGGCCGCGGCTTCAAGGAACGGGCGGTGCGGGGGCGACGAGTTTGGGGTATCGGCGGTAGCCGCAACGATAACGTTGGGGCGCCGAACGGCCGTCGCGGCCCACACGATTGCCAGAACCCACCCCCAGAACATCCAACCCGCGAACAGATTTAATAAAAAGATTGCGACAGCTTGGTGATGTCGTCGCCGACACGCGACAATTGACGGGAGAAAGTAGAGGCCCATCGCAGCCAGGACGATCACGAAACCAGTGAAAACTGCCGGAACGGAGTCCATCGCCACGCACTCTATGATCAAACCAAGGTTGCATATCCCCTTGGACCTGTCCGCGACCCTTTCGAGGTGTGCCGCTGCAAGCCGAAATCGCCGGTATGTTTAAAACGGGGCAGTTTCTTCGCCACATTGCGAGCATCGTAGGCGCCGTCCAATCAGATCAGCTGGCGCCCTGTGGAGCACCGCCTTATGGCCGCACTGGCACTCGATCGTGATGTCGCGCACGATGGTACTGGGTGAGGTCGGGACGTGGACCGGCGGTCGCGACGGGGAGATAACAGCGCCCCGGTCCGCCGGCCTCTTGAAATCTGTCACCGCCTGTGCCGCCTGCTCTCTCAGAGAGGCTTTCGACGGCTCGGGACGTCGTGGGCTCTGGAACTCTACCGGAACTGTGGGCTCATGGACCTTGCGGCGGGCAAATCGCCCGTGATTAATCTTTGACATGGTGCTCTGCTCCTCTAAGGGAAAGCCCGCGGTGGCGGGCCTTCAATGTCGCTTTCCCTTAGGTGCCGCACGATCGCGGGCTGCTACACGTAGTTCAGGCCGCCTTGGCTAAATTTTCCGCGTCTGCGCGGATCGAGGCGACGAGCAAGGCAACGCGCCGGTCGGTCCATTCGCCCTCAGAAGAGTCCATCATGCGCTCGAGCACCCTAGTTTTGTCCGCCATGTGGCGCACCCCCGGCGCCGGGGTCGCCGCCACTTGAAGAACGAGAGTGTTTTGCCGATCCATGATGTCACAGAATGCGGTTTCATCGCCCACGGTTCGAACGGATTCAGTTGCGGTCCAAAAATCTTGGATGAGATTGTCAAAGTCGGCCGATGGAGAGGCGGTGGTCGTCATCCTTAGTTGCTCCTACTAGGAACGCACGATATTGTGCGCATGAAAAGTGCAATACAAGCTTGGTTCATGTCAACATTAAAAGTGCGAGATTCGACTGTGGCCGTGAYAGCCTCCCAGACCAGAGCCGCGCGCGCCTTGCTCGATTGGTCGCGCGAAACATTGGCCCATCGGGCAGAAGTTGGCTTGCGGACGCTGGTCGATTTCGAGCGCGGGGCGCGATCGCCACATAGCAAGACGCTGGAGGCCGTCAGGGCGGCCCTGGAGGCCGCCGGCGTGATCTTCATCGCCGAAAACGGCGAGGGCCCGGGCGTCCGGCTTCGCAAAACGTGACGGTTCTGCTCAAAGTCGTGACGTCTAGTCTCGCCCACGTCCATTGTCTTCGCCATTTGTGACTGTCCTGACGCGATTGGTGACATCTTCGGCGGGTTCAGTGACACCGACGCTAGAGCGCCTTGCGCGGTGCTCGTCGCGCGCGCTTCACGTTCCTCAGCCAGTCGAAGGATCCAAGGCCGTACAGTTTTTGGCCGCACTCTGGCGATCGCCTCCTCGAGCTCGCCCACTTGCTCGAGCTTGGTTCGAACAAAGTCTCTGGGAACGCGCGCACGCTTTACGTCCAGGTACCAAACTTCGTCCTGATTGAAATCGAGAACACCCTGGACTTGAAGTCGTACGAGCGAGATCCGGAACAGGTGACCTCCGTACCAGGATTCTTCGACAAGATGGTTTTTACGGCACCACGCTAGAAACTCGCGACGCTTAAGGCGACCATGTTTACGCAGGTGGCACATCATCGGACGACTACGCCAGATACGACGTACCTTGCCGGGTGCCTTCACTATCACACGCTCATCGCGTATTGCACGGGCGGTGCAACGTGTGAAGACGATCGATCGTTCCGCTGCCAATTCATCGAGTGCAGCGCGTAGAAGCGCGCTGCTATACGCGCCGTAATCCAATTCGGCCTTCTGAACTATCCTCTTCAACTCGAGGCGCTTGATCTCGCCGTGCTCGCGCAACGTCCAGAAGACAAAGTCGCATAGTTGGGAATGACGCGACGCGACCACGATAGCGCTCTCCATTTGGGATTGAACAAATCTAGAATAAAAAATGCCCCCGCGGACTAAATCGCGAGGGCATTCATGGAAGTCATTCACCAAAGCGCGTCGGGGATCTCTTCCGACGCACGGATATCTATACAGTGAGACAACTTACGCGTCATCATAAATCCAGCAACCATAATGCCTTTCAGGGTTGAAGAGGCCGAAAGCTACTCAACACACCAC
>NZ_JBFUHH010000133.1:0-9654 GCF_056402495.1 Microvirga sp. P4_A5
AGCCAGCTCAACACCATCAGGGTCGTGAGCTGCACGGAGGCTGCATGGCGGTTTCTCGGCCTGTCGCTCGCCGGGTGGAACGTGCTGATCTCGCTGGCGCTCGCGGCCGTCGCCTGGGTGGCGGCGCGGCGCCCGTGAGGCCTCAGGGCTCCAGTTCGCTGTCCCAGTAGAGATAATCGAGCCAGCTGTCGTGCAGGTAGTTCGGCGGAAACAGCCGGCCGTTGGAATGCAGATCCTGCAGGGTCGGCGCGAAGGGGCTTTGGCGGGGCCACATCTCGACGTGGCTGGGCAGGCGGTCGCCCTTTCGCAGATTGCAGGGTGCGCAGGCGGCCACGACATTGTCCCAGGTGGTCTGGCCGCCCTTGGAGCGGGGGATGACGTGGTCGAAGGTCAGATCCTCGCGGGTGCCGCAATATTGGCAGGTAAACCGGTCGCGCAGGAAGACGTTGAAGCGGGTGAAGGCCGGGTGTCGCGACGGCTTGACGTAGGTCTTGAGAGAAATCACCGAGGGCAGGCGGATTTCGAAGGAGGGACTTCGGACCGTCTTGTCGTATTCCGACACGATGTTGACCCGATCGAGAAACACCGCCTTGATGGCGTCCTGCCAGCACCAGATCGACAGCGGGTAGTAACTCAAGGGCCGGTAATCGGCATTGAGAACGAGGGCCGGGCAGGCCTCCGGTCGCACAACAGGCTGGACGTGTATCGTCACCGTATCTCCTCGGTCAGAAGAGCAGCACCCCGTATGAGAAGACTACAGGAATTGCGACGCTGTTGTGAAGCGGGGCTGCGGCAACTCTATGACGCACCCACAAGAAAGCCGAAATGCCGCAAATTTGCCTGGCCTGCCGGGCCTTGCCGGGAGAGCCGGGGAGCCCGATCCCCCCGGCGGCCCATCGTCCCATGACCTTTTTTCAACACGCGGCCGCCGATATCGAGCACGCGATCATGCTCTACGGCGTGATGGCGCTGTTCGTGGTGATCTATTTCGAGTCCTTCGGCGCGCCGCTGCCCGGCGAAAGCGCCCTGATTGCGGCGTCGCTGCTCGCCACGCGCGGCGATCTTGCCCTCGGACACGTGTTTCTGGCCGCTTTTCTAGGCGGTCTCCTGGGAGACAGCACCGGATTTCTCATCGGCCGTTTCGGCGGCCGCAAGCTGCTGGTGCGTTACGGCCCGCTCGTCAAACTGACGCCCGAGCGCCTCGCCCGGGTGGAGCGCCTCGCGCAGACCCGAGGCTTCCTGATGGTGCTGGGGGCTCGCTTCGTGATGGTGCTCCGCCAGCTCAACGGTCTCGTCGCGGGGTCGGCGGGCATGCCCTGGCACCACTTCGTCGTCGCCAACGCACTGGGAGCAGCCTTGTGGGCGGGGCTCTGGGCGCTCGGCCCGTATTACTTCACGGACCTGTTCCGCCGCTTCGTCTAGCGCTTGGGGACCGTGCCTGAGGCTTTCAGCCGGGCGATCTCCTCGCGGATCGGACCGAACGGGCCGTAGACATGCTGTTGCGGGGTGAAGCTGTCCGCATAGGGACCATAAGGCGTGTCCGCGGGCTTCTGGAGAAGATCGGGATAATCCTTGGCGAGATCCGGCTTCACGGGGCGCGGCTGGGACACCACGAAAGCCGCGACGTCCCAGGCATCCTCCGGCGACAATCGCGGCATGACGTAACTGGTGCCGTTCGGCATGTTGTCATGGACGAAGTTCGCCACCGTACCGAGGCGGTTCATCCCGGCGCCGTTATTGAAGCTGTCCGGTCCCCACAGGGGCGGCACCATATAGCCGAAATCCGGCTCCGCGCTCAGGCGACGAAGGCCGCTTCCATCGGGAGCATGGCACATGGCGCAATTCTGCCCGTAGAGCGAGGCACCCCGCACGGGATCGGCCGGTCGGTCGAGTTCCGGCATGTCGCCTGCGCCATACCCGGTGAGAATCTGACCCGGCTTCACGCCGACCGACAGGAACTCGATATAGGCGACCATTGCGCGCATTTCCGGCGCTGTTTCGGCAAGCGGCCGGCCGTTCATGCTTCGGGTCATGCATGAATTCAGCCGCTGCGCGATCCGGATCGATTGGCCGCTCTCCGCATCGTATCGCGGAAACTGGTCAATGAGGCCCCATAGCGGATTGCCGAACCTCTTGGCGCCCGCATCCAGGTGGCAATTGCGGCAGGCGAGATTGTTCCCGGCGTAGCGTTTCTGGACGTCGGGGACATTCGGCCCGATATGCGCGTAGGTGGCCGTGATGAGATCGCGGCCACGCCTCACGAGGCGACCATTTTCGTCGTCGGGCAGGGATCCGATATCGGGGACATTCCAGAAAGGGTCAGGCTCAAGCGGCGACCTCTCAGCCCGCGCGCCCGGCGCCGGCAGGAACGCAACGAGCAGGCAAAGAATCGCGCCTAACAGGCGTTCGAACATGCGGGCCCCCCGGCATTGGCGGACGCCATCCTGCCAGCTCGGCTGGAGATCGAACAGTATTTTAGCGGGTCGGGACCGGCTTCTCGCCGCGATAATCGTAGAAGCCGCGTTTCGCCTTGCGGCCCAGCCATCCGGCCTCGACGTATTTCACCAGGAGCGGGCAGGGGCGGTACTTTGAATCCGCCAGCCCCTCATGCAGCACCTGCATGACCGACAGGCAGGTATCGAGGCCGATGAAATCGGCCAGCTGCAGCGGCCCCATGGGGTGGTTGGCGCCCAGCCGCATGGCCGTGTCGATGGCCTCGACCGAACCGACGCCTTCATAGAGCGTATAGATCGCCTCGTTGATCATCGGCAGCAGGATCCGGTTGACGATGAAAGCCGGGAAATCCTCCGACACCGTCGTGGTCTTGCCGAGCTTGCCGATGAATTCCTTGGCGGATTCGTAGGTGGGGTCTTCGGTGGCGATGCCGCGGATCAGCTCCACGAGCTGCATGACCGGCACAGGGTTCATGAAGTGGATGCCGATGAAACGCTCGGGCCGGTCGGTCGAGGCTGCAAGGCGGGTGATCGAGATCGATGACGTGTTGGTGGCGATCATCGTGTGCGGTCGCAGGGACGGGCACAGGGCTGTGAAGATCTTGCGCTTCACTTCCTCGTTCTCGGTCGCAGCCTCGATGACGATGTCGCACACCGCCAGATCGTCATAGGTCGGGGCCGCGACGATCCGCGCAAGCGCCGTCTTTCGCTCCGCGTCGGTGATGGCTTCCTTGGAGACCTGCCGGGCCATGTTGCCGGTGATGGTCGCGAGGCCGGCATTGATGCGCTCTTCCGAGAGATCGTGCAGGCGAACGTCGAAACCTGCGAGCGAGCAGACATGGGCGATGCCGGAGCCCATCTGGCCAGCACCGATCACGCCCACGGTTTTGATCTCGATACCCATCGTGCCTGTCGCCTCGGACGCTCGTCATGAAAAGGGCCCGGACGGCGCCGCCGCCCAGGACATTCACATTCCTGACCCCATTACCCGGCTTTGGTCAACTCTTCTTGCAGCTGGGGGAGGATCGTGAAGAGGTCGCCGACGAGTCCATAATCGGCGACCTGGAAAATCGGCGCCTCCTCGTCCTTGTTGATGGCGACGATCACCTTGGAATCCTTCATGCCGGCAAGATGCTGAATCGCGCCCGAGATGCCGACCGCGATGTAGAGCTGGGGGGCCACCACCTTGCCGGTCTGTCCCACCTGCCAGTCGTTGGGCGCGTAGCCCGCATCGACCGCGGCGCGGCTCGCCCCCATGGCGGCGCCGAGCTTGTCGGCGATGGGCTCGATATACTTGGCGAAGTTCTCGGCCGAGCCGAGCGAACGTCCGCCCGAGATGATGATCTTGGCCGAGGTCAGCTCCGGCCGATCGGTCTGGGCGATCTCCTCGCCCTTGAAGGTCGAAATCTGCGGGTCCGCCGCAGCGGTCACGGTCTCGATGGGCGCCGAACCGCCCTCGGCCGCCGCCGGGAAGGCCGAGATCCGCACCGTGATGATTTTCTTCGAATCCGTCGCCTGCACGGTCTGGATGGCGTTGCCCGCATAGATCGGGCGCTCGAAGGTGTCGGGCGACACCACCTTGGTGATGTCCGAAATCTGCATCACGTCGAGGAGGGCCGCCACCCGTGGCAGCACGTTCTTGCCCGTGGTGGTCGCCGCCGCGACGATGGCGTCATAGTTTCCGGCCAGCGACACGATCAGGGCGGCGACAGGCTCGGCGAGCTGGTGTGCGTAGGACGGCGCGTCGGCCAGCAGCACCTTCTCGATGCCGTCGAGTTTCGCCGCCGCGTCCGCCGCGGCCTTCGCATCGGCGCCGGCAACCAGCACATGAACCGGCGCGCCAAGGGCCTTTGCGGCCGAGAGCGCCTTGTGGGTGGCGTCCTTGAGATGAGCGTTGTCGTGCTCGGCGATCAGCAAAGTGGTCATTCGTTCGATCCTTCTCAGAGCACGCCGGCTTCGTTCTTCAGCTTGTCGACGAGTTCGGCCACCGAGCCGACCTTGACGCCCGCCTTGCGACCGCCGGGCTCGGCGGTCTTGAGCACCTTGAGACGCGGCGTGATGTCGATTCCGAGCGCCTCGGGGGAAGTTTCATCGAGGGGCTTCTTCTTGGCCTTCATGATGTTGGGCAGGCTCGCGTAGCGTGGCTCGTTCAGGCGCAGGTCCGTGGTGACGATCGCAGGGAGCTTGAGGCCCACGGTCTGCAGGCCGCCATCGACCTCGCGGGTCACGTCGATGGTGCCGTCGGCCGGCGCAATCCGGAACGCGAAGGTGCCCTGCGGCCAGCCCAGCAGGGCCGCCAGCATCTGGCCGGTCTGGTTGGCGTCGTCGTCGATCGCCTGCTTGCCCAGGATGACCAGATCGGGCTTCTCCTGCTCGACGACCTTCTGCAGAAGCTTGGCGACGGCGAGAGGCTCAACGGTGGCGTCGGTCTTGACGAGGATGCCGCGATCGGCCCCCATGGCCAGAGCCGTGCGGAGGGTCTCGCCCGCCTGCTGCGGGCCGATCGACACTGCGACGATCTCGCTGGCCTTGCCCTGTTCCTTGAGACGGATGGCTTCCTCGACGGCGATCTCGTCGAAGGGATTCATCGACATCTTGACGTTCGCCAGCTCGACCCCGGAGCCGTCGCCCTTCACACGGATTTTCACGTTGTAATCCACAACGCGCTTCACACACACCAGAAGCTTCATGGAGCTGTCCTCATCGCAAGATCAGCCCGGATGAAGCGCATCGCCGCCTATCCGGACGGGCAGGGAAATGGTTGCCGGGACCCTATATCGCAGACGATGTTTGTCAACGCGGCGCTTGCACTTCCTGCGCCCGGACGCGCGCGAGGAGCGGGTCGTAACGACGGCGCATCAACGGCGTCAGCAGCGCGCCCGCGATAAACCCGCCCAGATGCGCAAACCACCCCACGCCGTCATCCGCGCTGAAGAAGGCCGAGGCGAATTGCAGGACGAACCAGAACCCGATCGCCCAATAGGCGGGAAGCCGCAGCGGCAGGCCGTTCAGGAACAGGGCCCAGATCCGCACCCGCGGATACAGGATGAGATAGGCCGCGACGATGCCCGACACGCCCCCCGAAGCACCGATCAAGGGGCGGTGGGAGGCCGGGTCGATCACCGCATGGAGAATGCTGGCGGCCGTTCCGCACAGGACGAAGAACACAAGAAAGCGCCAATGCCCCATGGCGTCTTCGACATTGTCGCCGAACACCCACAGAAACAGCATGTTGCCGATCAGGTGAAACATCGATCCGTGCAGGAAGATGTTCGTCGCCAGCGTCAATTCCACAGGCACGAAGGGAAAGCCGGAAGGCAGGATTTCGGCGCCGAACAGAACCGCCGGAATCAGTCCGAAACCCGCCACCATCTCGTCCGCGCCGATGGGGGTGTGAAACGTCAGAAAGTAGATGGCGACGCAGGCGACGATCAGCGTGCGCGTCCCGAGCGGCGTCTTCAGGTTCTTCAGCGGGACGCCGTCATGGAGCGGGAGAAACATGATCCAGCGTCAGCGGTTCTGGCCGGGGACCCAGAGGACGTCGAGCGCGCCTTTGTCGTTGATGTAGCGTGACGCTACGAAAAGCAGATCCGACAGGCGGTTCAGATAGCGCACCGCTTCGGGCGACACGACCTCGTTCGGCTTCCCGGCGAGTTCGACCACGCGGCGTTCCGCGCGGCGGCAGACCGTCCGCGCCAGATGGAGTGCCGCGGCGGCGGCGGTTCCACCCGGCAGCACGAAGGACCGCAAGGTCGACAGATGCGCGTTCATGTCATCGATCTCGTGCTCGAGTCGATCGACCTGACCTTGGGTGATGCGCAGGGGCGCGTAGGGAAGTGGCTTGCCGGTCTCGACCGTCGCCAGGTCGGAGCCGAGATCGAACAGATCGTTCTGAATGCGGCTCAAAACGGCATCGAGCGGGTCGCCCGACGTGTGCAGGCGAACGAGGCCGAGGCACGCATTGGTCTCGTCGACCGTGCCGTAAGCCTCGATGCGAAGATCATATTTCGGCCGACGCCCTCCCGCTGCGAGAGCCGTCGTCCCGGTATCGCCCGTGCGGGTATAAATCCGGTTCAGAACCACCATGGGGCTCTCCAGAATATGTGGTCAGAACGTATAGCCGACCCGTGCGCCCACATTGGTCAGGCCGCGATTGTCGGAGCATGCGCCGGCATTGGTCAGGTGTTCGAGCGTCGCCATCACGCTCCAGTTCGCCGAAAGCCTGACACCCACCGAACCGGATTCGCGGAAGAGCGGCGAGCACCCCAGAGTTTCGAGGTTGCGCGGGCCGCGCGTGCGGGTCTCGCCGTCGTGGAACGCGCCGCCGAGGCTGCCTTCCACGAAGAGCTGCGGCGTGATGTCCACGCTCCAGGACAGGCCCGCATACGCAAAGCTCGTCTGGCCGTCGAAGTTCAGGCTGCCGCCCACATGGGGACGGGGAATGAAGTAACTGGTGAAAAGGTCGGAGGCCGTGAACGGCTTGGCGAACAAGATTTCGCCCGTGAGATTGGCAGAGTTGCCGCGCCCGTCAGTTCCCCAGGGATCCTGCGCCGAAAAACCGAACCGGAACTCCGAAAGCAGGCCTGGTTGGTTACCGGCCGGCTTTTTCCAGTCCTGCGCCAGGGCGCAAGGGGCCACCGCGGCTGCGAGCAAAAGGCTCAGACCTGTAACTGTGCCCAAACGCATACGGGGGTCGTTCCAATGTGAATCAAAGAGAATGTGGCCACGGCAACATATCGAACCATGGCTAATGAAGTCTTATAGAGGATGCCGAAAGGATGCTGTCAATACGGGCCGATCAAACCGCGCGCCACCAGATGACGCCCATAATGATGATGATGGCCACGAATTGCAGCAGCACGCGAATGCGCATGAGTCGCTGGGACGTGTTCGCATTGCCGCCGCGCAGCATGTTGAAAAGTCCCAGCACGAGGACGATTGCGACGGCAAGAACGGCGAGCGGGACGAGAAGATCGACGAAACTGGTCATAGGGTTCCCACGAGGAAAAGCGGCGCGGAAGGTGGCGCGAACCGCCCATCAGCGCAAGTGCACGGGCAAGTTGTCAATTGCGCCGCAGCAACCGGTCGAAATAATCCAGCTCGTCCTGGGATCGGGTGGGGTCGCCGAGCTTGCGCCGAAGCTCGTCGAGAATGCGCGCGGCCCGTTCGGCGGCGCCGCCGGGATCCACAATTGTCCGGCCCTCGGACGCCTCGCGCGAGCGCGTGGGTCGGCCGAGCGGGTCGTCGTCCGGCGTTCCCGCCCGCCGGGTTCCCATGGGATCGGACTGATTGCCCCCCTGATCGCCCGGCTGCTCGCCGCCCTGCTGACCCTGCTGACCTTGCTGCCCCTGTTGGCCCTGCTGCATCTGCTGCATTTGCTGGGCCATGCCCTGCATGCCTCGCCGCAGGCCTTCGAGAGCGCGGCCCTGGGCATCGACCGCTTCGCCGTCCTGCCCCTGGCCGAGCGCGCCCTCGGCCTCGCGCATGGCGTCCTCGGCGTCCCCGAGACCCTGCTCGTTCTGCATTCCCTGGCCCTGCATCCGCCGCTGCAATTCGCGCAGGCGCTCCCGGAGGGCCTGCTGCCTCTGGCTTAGACCCTGGCCTTGCTGCTGCTGGTCTCCCTGCTCGCCATTGTCGCCATTCTCGGCCTGTTCCTGATCGTCGCCGGGTTCGCCCGGCTGACCGCGCTGCCGCTGCCCCGGGCGCTGCTGCCGGCTCCGATCGCCCTGCTGCATCCGCCGGTTCTGGCCCTCCCGGAACGTGTCGTCCCGTAGGTTCTGCTGGTCGCGCGCCATGTCCTCGAGGTCGCGCATCGATTGCTGCATCTCGCGGCCGAGGGGGTCGGTCATCCGGCTGTTGGGCTGGGCGGTCCGCAGGTTCTCCAGGATGTTGCGAAGCTCATTGAGCAGGCGCTCGGCCTCGGCCATGTCACCGCGCCGCATGGCGTCTTCCATCCGTTCGAGCATGCGGTTGAGGTCGTTCTGGGAAATCACCCGGTCGGGCTGGCGCGCGTTGGGATCCTGCGCCGTGGGATTATCCTGCATGCGCTGGGCGAATTCCCGCAGGAAGCGGTCCATGGCCTGGCGCAATTCGTCGGTCAGGCGCCGGATCTCGTCGTCGGACGCGCCGCGGTCCATGGCCTCCTTCAACCGGTCCTGAGCGGCCCGCAATTGCTGCTCGCTGTCCGACAGGTTGCCGTCCTCGATCTGCAGAGCCATGGTCCACAGCCAATCCGCCACTTCGACGAGGGCCTCGTCGGTGCGGGCCCGGCGCAGGCGGTCGGCGCCAAGTTTCAGGCCCATGAACACGCCCCATTGGGGGGTGAAGGTTTCGGGCTCGATCAGCAGGGCATCCAACGCGGTCTGGACGCGTTTGCGATCGTCCGGCGCAAGAATGAGGTTGCGGCGCTGTTCAACGAGCGCTTTCGCCAGAGGATTGGAGAAGGGCCGCTGCGGCAGGGTGAACTCGACGGAATCGCTCATGGCCTCCTGGCCGGCCTCGTCCTTCACACGTAGCCGGATGCGAACCTGGGCGCCGGCCCAGGCATGGCTCGACAGATCGACGAGCGAGCGCGTCTCGGGCGCATTATCCTCATGGCTGGGGATCGCCAGAGAGAGCGTGGGGGCAGGCACAAGGGTGCGACCTGCGAGGCTGCCGGAGCGCTCCACCGGGCCCTCGATCGAGGCGATGCCGTAATCATCACGCCCCTTGTAGGAAAGGGTGAACCCGCCTTTGTCGTTGGCCTCCGGCGGCCCCGAAAAGGCTATTTCCGGCGCCCGGTCGGGGATGGCCTCGAAGGTGAGGCGGGCCGTGCTGGCAAACCCCGTCTTGATGGTGATGTCGGCGTTGCCCTCGAGCGTGAAACGCTCCTCGCGCAGGTCCGTCCGCGCGCCTTGCTTCGGGGGGAGGGGCGCGAGACCGGCGCTTGCCGCGACGTCGGCCGTGCCCTCGCCGGCGATGCGGATCACGACCGTCGAGCGGATGGGCGCGCGCAAGGTGTGGCTCTTGGCGAGATCGATCATGACGGGAGGCGCGCGAGTGTAGAGCGGCGGGTCCACCCAGCCGTCGATCCGGAAGGCCGGACCCGCCTCGGCGGGCTGACGCCAGTCGAAGGCCGCGGTGATGCGCGGTCCCATTTCGGGTCCCGCCACGAACGCGCTCGCAACGAGCGCCAATACCGCCACCGCCCGCAGGGCGTAGC
>NZ_JBFUHH010000134.1:0-9551 GCF_056402495.1 Microvirga sp. P4_A5
ACGCGCTTACTCCTCAAGGCGATGCCGCACCTTGGGGGCAACGCCTTGCGCGCGCGTCTGGCGACCATCCCCGGCCAGGTGCCGGGTCCGATGGCGGCGATCAGCGGATGCATCTTCAGTCCCCGCTGCCCGAGCGCCATCGAGCGGTGTCAAAAAGAACGCCCGCCGGTCGCGCCCGCGGGTCCCGGGCGATCCGTGGCGTGCTGGCTGGCCGATGCCGCCGCTGGAGCCGAAGGCCCGGGGGGTCCCCCTCGACCGATGCGCTCTGCGACCGAAGAGATGCTGCAATGATTCAGGCAAACACGATGGAAACGGCACCCACCCGGAACGAAATGCAGAGCGCATCAGGACCTCCGATGTTGGATATCCGTGGGTTGTCCAAGGAGTTTCCGGTCCGTGGAAGCCGCGAGACGGAAGTCGTTCGCGCACTTCAGGATGTCAGCCTGCATGTGAACCGGGGCGAAACCGTCGCGGTGGTTGGGGAAAGCGGCTGCGGCAAGACTACGCTTCTGCGTTGCATCACCGGAATGCTGGAACCAACGGCCGGCTCAGTGCGCTTCAGTGGCAACAACCTCACGGGCATCAGCCGGCGCGAGTGGCAGCCCTATCGGCGGCGGATCCAGATGGTGTTTCAGAAGCCCTATGCTTCGCTGAACCGCCGCCGGACCGTTGGCGAAATCGTCGAGATGCCCCTGGTCGTACACGGGATCGGAAAACGCGCCGACCGCGCGCGGCAGGTCGAGAAAACGTTGGAGTCGGTCGGCCTCGCCGTCGCCTTCCGCAACCGCTACCCGCACGAACTTTCCGGCGGCCAGCAGCAACGCGTGGCGATCGCGCGCGCCCTGGTGCTGGAGCCCGACGTGATCGTCGCGGACGAGCCGGTTTCGGCGCTCGATGTTTCGGTGCAGGGCAAAATCCTCAACCTGCTGCTCGACCTCCAGGCGGAGCGTGGATTGTCCTACTTGGTGATCTCGCACGATCTCGGCGTGGTAGAGCGTGTGGCCGATCGGATCCTTGTCATGTATCTCGGCCGCGTGGTCGAGGAGGGGCCAGCGCATGAGATTCTGCACAACCCCAAACACCCCTATACCAAAGCGCTGATCGGCTCGACACCACAGATCGGCGTTCGGGCGCGCGTGACCGCGCCGCTGACGGGGGAAATTCCCTCCCCGCTTTCGCCGCCGTCCGGTTGCGCCTTTCATCCCCGTTGCCAATCGTACCTGGGAGACATCTGCCGCACGAGCCTACCGGCGATCACCGCTCTTTCCGAAGGCGTGACGGTCCGCTGTCACAAGTACAATCCAACATAGCCGAGGTCGAACAATGGGCGAGATTCTGATCCGTAACGTCAGCGGCGCGCAGAGCTGGGCGCACGCCCGTCTTCTGGGAAGCGCGCTCAGCGCGCTGGGAGCGACCGTTGCGCGGGTGACGGAGGGGCCGAGCGACACGCGGGGCATGCTCGTCGCCCGAGCGCCAGGTCTCGATGCCGCGAGTCTCGAGCAACAGCTCGAAACTCTGCGGCGCGACCCTGCTATGCGGGCGTACCTGCAGGGCATCGCGGTCGAGCCTCTTTCTGCGGATGAACGGCGCGCGTTGCGCACTGAGCCGCTTCAGGATGTGACCATCGCTCTCTTCGGAAGCGCCGGAGCGCCCTATCACCAATTGGACGTCTTTGCCTCAGCGGGCTTCGACGTAGCCCCTATCGGCTCGGCGGCGGTCCGGTCCGGCGCGCTCGAGCAGGTGGATGTTTTCGTGATGCCGGGCGGCGGCTGGGAGTTCATGGACGGCCAGCTGCGCCGTCTGGGAGTCGACGGGGCCAAGATGGTCCGATCCTTCGTCGAGAGCGGAGGCTGCTATCTTTCCTCCTGCGCCGGCACCCATTCGATTCTGCAACAGCCGGCCGGGATCGTGCCCGATTGGCACCCGGCTTACGGCGAGATGCCGAAGCTTTCGGCGGAGAGTTGGCTGAAGGGTGAGCGCAGCTCGCATTATGTTCGTTCCCCCGGGATCGGGGTGATCCGGGTCCGACCGAACGACAAGGACCACCTGCTTGTGCTGGGTTTGCCCGACGAATTCGACTGCGTCTATTACAACGGTCCCATCATCCTTCCGGCGGATGCGGGATATACCTCCATTCTCGATTGCGTGGCGCCAGAGCCGAAAAGGTTCACGCCTGGAGAAGGGCTCTTCGGGAACGACCCGGTGCGGCTCGAGGACACGGCGATGGCCGAGGCTGGCAGAAAACATCATTCCGCGGGAGGCATGCAGCCTCTAGCGGCAGGCTGGGTCGTCGGCTTCGGACTTCACCCGGAATTCGGCTGCGATCCGACGATGCTGGACTGGGGCGTCGCCGCGCGGCTTCTCGTCAACGCTGCCGAGTGGACAACCGCGCAGTCAGGTTCGCCCGAGGCGAAGAGCGACAGGGCATCTTTCGATCCCTCGGGCTGGAGCGCGACATCCGACATGTCTTCGCCCGGGCAAGTCCATGCGGTGGCACTTGCGCATCTCCGCGACATCGAGGCCCGCTTCGACGTGCTTTCCAAGATGCCGGCCGCCGAGATTGCGCCCTGGTTAGACCGTGACATCGCCCGCTCTGCGTTCGGTCTGACGCCGGAGGAAATCTGGACATCGACATTGGCGAAGGGCGCTCAACTGTCGCGCGAGATGATGGAACGGCTAGAGATTTGGGCTGGCACCTGTGAGCAATCCGCCGACCTGTCGGGAGGCGCATCGGAGCCTGTCAAGCGCCGGGCTGCCGACCTGCGGGAGAATGCCCTCCGCGTCATGGCGTTGCCGGCGGTCGATGCCGAGCGCCAGGACTTGGGATTCAAGGGGCTGACCGCACTGCTCTCGGACGTCAAGGAACTGCTGGAGACCCTGTCGGCGGATGGCGAATTTCTGCCGTTCAAAGCGGTGGCCATGTCCTACCTTGGCGCCTTCGGCCGCCTCACGGCCGCCTCTCTGACCCTCAGCGCGAGTCAGGCGATGTTAGTCCGGGCCCGCATGATGGCAGAGCTTTCCCTTATCGCTGCAAGAGGGGCCACAGCCGCGCCGGCCACGGCTTGACAGCACAGGCCCGCGAACTAAGTGCGCGCGATGCGGGTGTGGTTCGCCATTCCTGCAACGGTCGGCGCGAGTTGTCGACGAATCACTCGGCGGCTAACTCTCGGTACTTTTGTGCCCGCTGAGAGACTTCAGCGTGGAGAGTGGCACCACCGGTAAAACGATGTGAGATGCTAGTACACGGTCCATGTGGACCGTATTGACCGCAGCGTTCCGGCGCTGGGCCTCGCCTTCCGGTTCGCCGGTATTGGGGTTAACGTCGAACTTCGGGAAGTTGCTGGAGGCGATGTCGAGCCGGATGCGCTGACCCGCTTTGAACAGGTTGCAAGTCGCCAGCGGTTCAATGGTGATCTGGTAGACCTTTCCCGGCTCCATGAGGCTCGGCGCCTCGAAAGAATCGCGGTACCGGCAACGCAGAATTCCGTCGGTGAGGTTCATTGCAAAACCCTGCGGATTATCCGCGGTCGGGGGATGCACCACCACGAGCTTGGCGGTGAAATCGGTGTCCGGGCAATCGGACGACACATGCAGACGAACTTTGATCGGCCCGATGACCGCCATGTCTTGCGCGAGCGGCGGGGTCTGGAACACGAGCACATCGCGCCGCGCGGCGAGCGGCAAGCCGGGATGCGTACAGCCAAAGAAGCGCGTTTCCTCGCGCTGATCAAAAGCTCCGCCGGAAAAAATCGGCCGGCCCGACGTGAGCGCGCCGCCGATGGTTGGAACCGGGTTGGCCGGATCGAAGTCGTACGATAGCGGCTGTGCGTCCGCAGCCGGTTCCTCGGAAGAAAGAAGTCCGTCCGGATGCAGGTAGTACCGCACGAAACGTGTATCCGGCAACGGCCAGTCGTTGGCTGCAATCCAGCGTCCGCCATGATCAAAACGGCCATCCGCGTTGCGGCACCCAGAACCACCGCCCATCAGAAAGAGGCGCACAGCCGGTTCGGCGTCCACACCGTTTGCATCGCCCTTGATCCAATGGTCGAACCAGCGGCGCCGAAAAGTCCGCCAGTTCGTATCGACATTGCCGTCGAAGTACGCTGCTTCGCCGAAGTCGACATCGCCAGAATGCGAGATGTTGCGGTCCCCGTGAAGCCAGGGGCCCATAATCAGCCGGACGGGGCCGCGCTTGCCCTTCTTCAGGCTGACAAAGTTGTCCGTGGCAGACTTCACGTAAACATCGTACCAGCTGGAGACGTAGACCTGAGGGACATCTGCGAAACTGTCGTAGTAGCCCTCCGCATAGATGCCGAGCTGACGCCAGAACGGGCCGAAGGTGCCGTTGCGCCATTGGTCGAACACGTAATCCTCGTATTCGGGCACGGCGCTGAGTGGCGAATGACCGGGCTTCCAGGGCATGGCGGAGAACCAGGCGTGGATGTTCTCGCGATCGAGGGCCGCGCGCACGAGCGGGTCGCGTTTGGCGGCGACACTCTCCTTCGCCTGGCTGATGCCCCACGTCCACTGCTTCATCTCGAGTGCGCCGCCCTGGCGGATTCCAGAATGATAGGCATTCGAGAAACCTCCCGAATCCACCACCAGCGCCGCAAGCCCTTCAGGTGCCAGACAGGCGGGCGCGACCTGCGTGTGAGCCGCGTAGCTCAAACCCATCATGGCAACCCGGCCATCACACCAGGGCTGCTCCCTGATCCACGCGATCGTGTCGACCCCGTCCTCGCCCTCGGACAAGTACTTGACGAACTTTCCTTCCGAGCCGTAGCGGCCGCGACAATCCTGATAGACGACCACGTAGCCCCGCGCGACGAACTCGGTTGCGACCTCCGCCCGCGACATCGGCGTGCTGTCGTTGCGGTCCATCTCCGAGCGCGACGGCTCCGCCTTTCCATAGGGCGTTCGCTCGAGAACCACAGGAAACGGCACGTCCAAAAGTCGGCCGTCGCGCGCCGGATAGTAAATATCCGTAGCAAGGCGTGTCCCGTCGCGCATCGCCACCATCATGTCGCGTTCGACGATCGCCTCATGGACATGAGGAAGCAACGCAGAGGCCAATGAAGCCATCGTGTATATCCCAAAACTGAAACTCGTAACGTTGTGTGCACTAAAGGTGCAGTCGTTCAGGACGCTCGGCCGCGAGCCTTGCAGCAGCGGCGTCAATGATTCCCCGCGTGGCGTAGAGCGCCATCATGTCGGCAGAGAGCAGATCGAAGGATTCATGCGACCTTTTCCCTGTCGTTCCAAACACGCCTCAGCGGCGTGCGCCAGGAGGCCAGCATTCCTACGGCCGCAGTGGCTGCCACGACCAGAAAGGCATTCCGAAAGCCGGAGAGCAGAGCTCGGGTCATGTCCTCGCGCACAGTCTCAGACAGACTGGACAGCATAGCCGGCCCCTGGTCGAGCAGCGCGTTGAAGGCCGCAACGGCCGTCGGGTCCTGCGACCCCAGCGCGTAAAAGAGCGCGCTGCTGACGGTAACGGTGCCAATGGAGGCACCGAGCGATCGGGAAAACTGGACGGCCCCGGAGGCGGCGCCGCGACCTTCCTTCCCGGCGACATGCTGGACTGTGACTTGGAGCACACCCATCACGGTTCCAAAGCATATCGCAATGACCCCATAGAGTACCTGCAGCGCGAGCGTGTCGAGCAGCGGAAAAGTCATTCCGAGAACGAGCAGGGACAGCACCGCAACGCTCAGCCCCACCGACGGAAAGATCATCGTGCGACCGGTGCGACTGACAAGCCGCCCGCACAACAGCGAGCCTATCCCGACGCCGGCCGTCAGCGTGAAAAGGAGCGTGCCGATTTCGGCAGGCGACAGGCCGCGAACAGCGCGCAGGAAAATCGGCGTGAAGGTGACCAGCGACACGAATGCGGCACCATGACTGCCGGCCACCACGGCGCAACGCCAGATCGTAGGCCTGGACAGAAGATCGAGCGGGAAAAGTGGCGTCTCCACCCGCTTCTCCACTTTCAGCAGCGCCAGGAGGCAGATCGCCGCAGTAGCCAGAAGTGCATAGGAAGCAACGCTTCCCGAACGACCGGGAAGCGGTAACATTTGGATCGCGAGAAGCAGCGGGACAATGGTCCCGGCAAACAGCGCGAGGCCAAGTGCATCGAACCGCCGCTTTCCGGTCGGCGCATCCTGACGATCGGGTAGGCGAAAAGCCAACGCGAAGGCAAGCATCGCGAATGGAATGCTTGATAGAAACACCGCGCGCCACCCGAACTGTGCAGCGATCAAACCGCCGGCCAACGGGCCGAACGTCGTGGCCGCCAAGGCCACCGTGGCGAGATAGCCCTGGTAGCGACCACGCTCGCGCAACGGGACACCGTCGCCGATCAGGGCATGCGACAAGGTCATCAGGCCGCCGCCGCCAAAGCCCTGGAGCGCCCTCGCCGCAATGAGAACCTCGAAGCTAGGCGCGACCGCGCAGGTCAGCGCACCAAGCATAAAGATCAGAAGTGCGATCAGCAGCATGCGCCTGCGACCCAACAGGTCGCCGAGGCGACCATAGACAGGTGCCATGAGCGTATTGGCGACAAGATAGCCGACGACGACCCACGATATGAGTGCCACATGCCCGAAATCGCCCACGATGGCCGGAAGGGCCGTGGCCACGAGCGTCTGATCCGACACCGCAAGAAACATCGGCAGAGCGACAGAAGGGAATACGCGAAAGAACAAGGAACGTTGGGTCATGCAGCGGCTCACCGAATGATGACCGGGGAACGTCGCTTGTCCCCGACCGCTGGTGCGGGGCCCAGCGACGAAGCGCGAAAGGGCGAAGGCCTGGTCGGGCTTCTGCGCGAGGTCGGTCCGATCTAACCTCGCGCAGAGAAAGTGGCTTAGCGTCGAACCCGTGGGTCGAGAATGTCACGGAGTCCATCACCCAAAAGGTTGAAGGCAAGGACAGTCAGAAAGATCGCAAGGCCAGGGAAGATCGACATGAATGGGGCGTTGATGAGATACTTCTGCGCTTCATTCAACATCGCGCCCCATTCCGGTATCGGCGGTTGAGCGCCGAGGCCAAGAAAGCTCAAGACCGCCGCTGACAGGATCGCATCGCCCAGACTCAAGGTGGAGTACACGACGATTGGGCCCAGAATGTTCGGCAGAATGTCCCGGAAGATGATGCGGTGATGCGGTGCGCCGATTGCTTGCGATGCTTCCACGTAGGTGAGGGTCCTGACCGACAGCGTGGAGGCTCGTGCAAGACGCGCGAACCGTGGCACCCGAACGATGCCGATGGCCAAGATGCCGTTCTCCAAGGAGGGCCCGAGGATGGTTGCAATCAGGATGGCTAGGAGCACGTATGGGAGCGCCATCATGATGTCCATGGCGCGCATGATCAGGTTGTCGACGATGCCGCCGAAGTATCCGGCGATGAGACCGAGCGTCGTCCCGATCGTGAGCGAGATGCCCACCGAGAGCAGGCCCACCCAGAGGGAGATCCGCGCTCCGTAAATCACGCGGCTGAAAATGTCGCGGCCCAGATGATCGATACCGAACCAGTGCTGCCAGGATGGCGGCGAGGTCACTGAATCGGTGTAATCATCCGGTTTGAAGGGCGCGATGTATTGCGCGAAGATGCTGATGAAGATCAACAGGCCGATAAAGGCAAGGCCTGCTATTGCCGGCTTGCGCCGTTTTAGAACCCGCCAGACGTCTCGGGCACCGTCGGGCATCCATCCCGTCCGGCCAACCACCGCGCTGCCCGTTGCACCTGTCATTCGCTCGTCACTCCAGAAAGTACGCTGTCACGCCGCTCACGCAGCGAGGTTGATGGCCTTGCGGCCATAAGCCTGCATGACCGCGAGTGCCTCCGCCATCTTCACCGCGGAGACGATCGGGTTCACAAGCGGCAGTCCTGCCTCGTCGGAAGCCTCGGCGAGAAGGGCCGGCTCCATAAAGGCGACGGACATGCAGCCGAGCAGCATGACCTCGGCGCCCTTCGCCTTCGCGCTCTTGAGCATGTCGAGGAGGATGGCTTGCGTGCGCCGGGGATCTTTGTACAGCTCGAGCACCGGAATACCCAGGGCATGACTCGAGACAAGGCGATGCTCGGCGAGGCCGGCCTCGCGCACCATCCGACGCTTCAGCCGTGCGCGCTCGTCCGAGATGGTGATCATCGAGAAGCGCTTGTCGCCGACCGTACCGAGCAGCAGGGTCGATTCTCCAGGGCCCACCACCGGCTTCTTCGATTGCTCCCGCGCGCCTTCCAGGCCCGTGTCGCCGGCGCATCCGATGATGAAAGTGTCGTAATCCGCTTGGCGCTCCATGATGAAGGAGAGCACGTGCGGCATCGCCTTGAACTCGTCGACCGCGTTTTCGATCGAGCGCGGTCCATCTGCGACCTGGCTGACTTCCACATGCGATCCGTGAGCCGCGATGGCGTTGAGAATGCCCTCTCGGCGGGCCTTCTCGGCTGGCGTGAGGCCGATGCCGGGAACGAGATAGCAAATCTTCATGACACCCTCTCTTCGGCCCGAGCGGTGCTCGGTGCTGCTTCCTGGTCAAAAACAAGTCGCGCCTGGTCGATGACGATTCCCAGTCCCGGCCCCGGTGCGATATCGGCCCGCCCCTGCGCCAGCTTGAAGCCGCTCGCGAGATCGAAGCTCACCCGGCTTGGGCCGTTGATCTCCGCGAAGCAGATCGTTGGACGGGCATGGACGAGATGGACTGCCGCCGCGCTGCCGATCGTGGTGTCGAGACTTCCGATCTGGCAGGCTACGCCCGCGCTTTCGGCCACTGCCACAAGCTTCAGGGCGGGATGAAGCCCGCCGGTCTTGACGAGCTTGATATTGATGTAATCGCAGGCTCCCGCATCCAACGCCTTGAAGGCATCCTGCGCAGAGCGCACGCCTTCGTCCAGCATTACAGGCATGGGAACCCGCCGGCGCAGTTCTGCGCTGCCGCGGTAGTCGAAAGCTGGCATGGGCTGCTCGACCATCTGAATGGTGTGACGCGCAGCCTTGTTGAGGAAGCGGGTCGCATCGGGAAGGTTCCATGCCTGGTTTGCGTCAAGCTTGAGATGAACGTCATTTCCGACAGCCTCGCGAATGGCCGCAATAGCCGCCAGTTCTGCCGCATCGTCGATGCCCGTCTTGATCTTGAGTGTGCGAAAGCCCGCCGCCACGAAGGCGCGGGCCTGTTCCACCATGGCGCCTGTCGCACCAACGCTGATTGCCTTGGAGGAATCGATTGGTCCGCGCGCTGAACCGCCCAGCAGCACGGAGACGGACAGATTCGTGCTGTGCCCGACAGCGTCGAAGAGAGCCATGTCGAGGGCAGATTTCGCCGCGGTGTTGCCGGTTGCGGCCGCGTTCATCGCCCGATGGGCGCCCTCGATATCGGCGGCCTCGCGGCCGATGAGCGCCGGCGCGAATTTGGCGCGGATGGCGGCGGCAATCCCCTCCCCGGTCTCGCCGGTGATCTGGAGGCTCTCCCGGGCCTCGCCATATCCCTCCGCACCGTCCGAGAGACGCAGGCGCACGATCGCATAGGCGGCACTATCGTAGGTGTGTAGCGAGG
>NZ_JBFUHH010000135.1:0-9529 GCF_056402495.1 Microvirga sp. P4_A5
CGCTCGAGCCATAATGCAGGCCGTGCGTCAGAACGTGCACCTTCGCGTCCTTCCAGGGTACGAACTGCCCGTCGTACCAAATCCAACCATCGCGTTGATCGAAAGGGGTCGCGGACATGTCAGTCTCCATTGAGGTGGCGTTGGCGTGTGCCACGTAATTTCCGAAGCTTTACCGTGTCGTTTGAATGTCATTCATTTCACGGAAGCGCCTTGACGAGTAACAATCGTCCTGAGATATGTCAACAAGGCTGACTTAAAAACTCGGGTCAGCGTCCCGGTCACCGGATTGGAAATGGACATCGCCGTGCCTGAAGCTGTTCCCGTGATGCGCCCGCGATCCTCCGGCGCCGACACTCCCGCCGAGAGCCCGGCCTATGACCTCATTGAGCTGTTCTTCTTCGCCTATCGAGATTTCGTCAGCGATCCGGACCGGATCCTCGGCGAATACGATTTCGGCCGCGCCCACCACCGCGTGCTGCATTTCGTCGATCGACAGCCGGGGCTGACCATCGCCGAGCTGCTCGACATTCTGCGCATCACCAAGCAGAGCCTGAACCGGGTTCTGAAGGAGCTCATCGAAAAAGGCTTCATCGAGAGCCGGACCGGCACCGCCGACCGCCGGCAGCGCCATCTTCACGCGACACCCCAGGGACGCAACCTCGCGCTCAAGCTGGCAAGGCTTCAGACCGGCCGCATCCATGGGGCGCTCGCGAAAGTCGACCCGGAGGCGAAGGCTGCCGTCAGCGCCTACCTTCTGGCGCTCATCGATCAGGACGACCGGGCCCATGTGGAGCGCCTCGTTTTCGGCGGCGCGGAAACCTGATAAGCATCCGCCCGATGGAACCCGCACGCATCGATATCCCCGATCACGCGCCGCACGTCCTCGTAGTGGACGACGATCGCCGGCTGCGTGACCTGCTGGCGCGCTTTCTTTCCGAGAACGGCTACCGGATCACCACGGCGGCAAGCGCCGCGGAGGCCCGCGCCAAGAGCGAAAGCGTTCTGTTCGACGCGCTCGTCCTCGATGTAATGATGCCCGGGGAGACCGGGTTCGAATATGCCCGCAATTTGCGGCAGACCTCGCAGATCCCCATCCTCATGCTCACCGCCCGGGCCGATGCGGCCGACCGGGTGACCGGTCTCGAGATCGGCGCCGACGATTATCTGCCCAAGCCCTTCGAGCCACGGGAACTTCTCCTGCGTCTCGGCAATATCCTCAAGCGCAACCATGCGGGCGCAGGCTCGCCGAATATCGAGCAGCTCGAGGTGATTCACTTCGGGCCGTTTTCCTTCCGGTTCGATCGCGGGGAATTGCGCCGGGATGACGAGGTGGTGCGCATCACTGAGCGCGAGCGGGAGATCCTGACGATCCTCGGCATGCGAACCGGCGACAACGTGCCCCGCGAGGAGCTCGCCGGAAACGGCATCGCCGCCAATGAGCGCACGGTGGACGTGCAGATCAACCGGTTGCGGCGCAAGATCGAGGTCGATCCCGCCAACCCGTTGCTGCTGCAGACCGTTCGCGGCGTCGGCTACCGCCTCGTCATCGACCGATGAAGATCGGTTCGGCTCTCGGATACTCGCCTTTCGACCGCGTGGCGCGCTGGTTCGGCCGTTACCTGCCCAAAGGCCTCTATGCCCGCTCGCTGATCATCATCATCGCGCCGGTGGTACTGCTGCAATCGGTCGTCGCCTATGTGTTCATGGAGCGCCATTACCAGCTCGTGACGCGACGCCTGTCGTCGGCGGTCACGGCCGACATCGCGGCGCTCATCGACATCTATGAGAGCTATCCCCAGAACCGCAACTCCGCCACGCTCGAACGCATCGCCTCGGAGCGGCTGCAGCTCGACGTGGATATCCTGCGCGACACCGATCTGCCGCCGCCCGCGCCCAAGCCGTTCTTTTCGATCCTCGACGAAACCCTGTCGGAGGAACTCCGCCGGCAGGTCGATCGCCCCTATTGGATGGACACGATCGGCCGCTCGAACTTCGTCGAGATCCGCGTCAAGCTCGACAACAATACGGTCATGCGCGTGCTCACCCGCAGCTCGCAGGCCTACGCCTCCAATTCGCACATCTTCCTCGTCTGGATGGCGGTCTCGTCGCTGGTTCTCCTCGGCATCGCGATCCTGTTCCTGCGCAACCAGATCAGGCCGATCCTGCGATTGTCGGAAGCCGCGGAGGCGCTCGGAAAAGGGCGCGAGATCGAGTTTCGCCCGCGCGGGGCGCGCGAAGTGCGTCAGGCCGGCCACGCGTTTCTCGAAATGAAGCGGCGCATCGAGCGCAATCTCGAACAGCGCACGACGATGCTCAACGGCGTCAGTCACGACCTGCGCACGATCCTGACCCGCTTCAAGCTATCGCTGGCGCTGATTTCGCAGACGCCGGAGGTGGAGGATCTCGAACGCGACATCGACGAGATGGCCCGCATGCTCGAAGGCTATCTGGCCTTCGCGCGCGGTGATCTCGGCGAGCAGGCCATCGAGACGGATTTGCGTCCGCTTCTCGAGGAATTGCAATCCGACGCCGAGCGCCAGGGGCATGCGACGAGCCTCGACATGGTGGGCGATCCGATGATCACGGTTCGGCCCGATGCCTTCCGGCGGCTGCTCGTGAACCTCCTCGCCAATGCGGCGCGGCATGGGGAGCGTATCGAGATTTTGGYCAACCACGAGACCCGCTGGCTGGTCATCCATGTGGACGATGACGGCCCCGGAATTCCGCCTGAAATGCGCGAAGAGGTGTTCAAACCCTTCTTCCGCCTCGACGAAGCTCGCAATCAGGACGAGGGCGGTTCCGGCCTCGGCCTTGCGATTGCGCGCGACATCGCCCGTGCGCATGGCGGCGACATCACGCTCGGCGATTCTCCGCAGGGCGGGTTGCGCGCCACGGTGCGATTACCCGCCTGAGCGACCGGGGCGATCGGCGACGTTCCCATGTCGCGCGCAGGTCGCTCCGTCAGCGGGGCGCGATCCTAATACAGGCGACCGCCGATCGGCACGTCGCGCGCGGGCCCGATCAGCATCACCTCGCCGTTCTCGTCCGGCACGCCGAGGGTGAGGACCTCCGACATGAACGGGCCGATCTGGCGGGGTGGGAAATTCACCACGGCGAGCACCTGCCGTCCAACCAGTTCGTCGAGCTTGTGGTTGACGGTGATCTGCGCGGACGACCGCTTGATGCCGATCCCGGCGCCGAAATCGATCGACAATTTGAAGGCGGGTTTTCGCGCCTGCGGGAAAGGCTCGGCGGAGACGATGCGTCCCACCCGGATATCGACCTTCAGAAAATCCGCAAACGCGATCTGTGTGCTGCCCGCATCTGGATTGTCCATGTTCCCCCCTCGCAGACTGTCGTCAGATCGCGGCGGCCGGATCGCTGGTTTCGCCGCGATCGCCGCTTTCCGGAGACTTTTTCGCCGATGAACGGCGTTCCATCAAGGCCCGGCCGAACGCGCGGAAGGGCGCCGTGAGCCGACGAAGGTCCTCGGCCTGTTCGAGAATGCCCTCCCCGCGCCGCAGCTCGCGATCCAGCCGCGCCATCGTTCGGGCAAGCGACGGATCGTCGTCGTGCAGCCAGGTGCGCAGCGTTTTGCCGAAGACCAGAACGGCGCCCTGCAGTTTCAGCGCCCCGAGGCGTCCCTCGGTGGATATGCCCGCCGCCGCGAGCATGAAGCGCTGCGAGTTGAGCGCCACCTTGTTGAGCGCCGCGAGCGACATGGGATCGAATTGCAGGTCGCGCGTCATGCGGCGCAGGGACGCCTTGTAGGGCGTGAGCGCATCGATGCGACGCATCATCACGTCGAAGATCCGTTCACGGGCGGGCTCGCCCGCGAGATCCTCGGAGGTTCYCTCCAGCACCTTCATGTCGATCATCCGCGAAAACGCTCCGAGGATCGCGCCCTTGGAGGGAAACAGGTCGCGAAATTCCGACAGGCTGACGCCCGCTTGCCGCGCCACATCGGCGATCTCGATCTCGTGCCAGTCCTTCAGGGCTGCGAGATGCATCAGCGCCTGCACGATGGCATCACGTTTCGAGGGTATGGCCGTCATGCTGATCTCCAGTGCATGTTGCGAGACGCTCTATGTAGCGCGCGCGGCGCGCATGGCATCTCGGCTCAGCCCGACAGTTCGCCCGCACGGCGCTTTGCCGCAGCGACCGCTTCTCGCATGAGCGCCTTGAGACCGCCCGGATCGGCCATGAGGATTTCCAGCGCCGCCGCGGTCGTTCCACCCGGGGAGGTGACGTTCTGGCGCAAGGTCGCCGGGGGGAGTTCACTTCGGAACAACAGCTCGCCCGCCCCCGTCACGGTGGCGCGCGCCAGCCGCTCGGCGAGATCGGCGGGAAGACCTGCTTCCTTCCCCGCCTCGGCCATGCATTCGACGAGATGAAACACATAAGCCGGCCCCGACCCCGACAGGGCCGTGACCGCATCGACGAGGTCCTCGCTGTCGAGCCACTCGACGATCCCGACGCACCGCAGCAGGGCATCGGCGCGGAGGCGCTGCTTCTCGCTGACCTCACGATTCGGCGCGGCGCCCGTCGCACCCCGGCCGATGCTGGCGGGAAGATTGGGCATGGCGCGAACGATCGCGCTCGCGGCCGGAAGCCTCGCTTTCAGATCGCCGATCGTCTTGCCGGCCAGCACCGAAACGAGAACCGTCTGCGGGCCCAGAACCGCGTTCACGCTGGCGGCGGCCTCGTCGAGCAATTGCGGCTTGATCGCGAGGACCACCACCTCCGACGCCTGGGGCGACGGAGGATTGAGCGCTATGCCGCGCTCCTTGCAGAGGCGCGTCATTTCGTCGGAGGGGCGCGGATCGAGCACGGTGACGCCGGCAGGCGCCATCCCGTTCGCGAGCCAGCCCTCCAGCATGGAACCGCCCATCTTGCCGGCGCCGACGAGAACGAGGGATGAGGGGAGGTTTTGGGCGTGTGACGACATGGCGACCCGATGCAGATGAATGCGGAGCCGCAATCTAGATCAGATTTGCCTCGCGCGGATACCCGGGACAGACCTCGGCCGCTCTCACGCCTCGCCTTCGGTCTCGAAGAGAACGAAATCGAGCGCCTCGCGAGGAGTCCTTCCGGCCCAGAGAACGAACTGGAAGGCCTGGAAATAGCGCTCGCACGCCTCCACCGAGACGCGCAGCATGGTCTCGCATTGCCCGGCGGTCGCATCGGCCCCACCCGCGAGCAGCAGGGCGTGGCGGAACATCACCGTATTCTCGGTGTTCCAGAGATCGAAATGGCCGACCCAGAGCTGTTCGTTGATCTGGGACAGGAGGTGCTGGATGTCCTGTCGGCGGCGGTCGGGCACCTTGAGGTCGAACGCGCAGGCGACATGGAGCGCCTCGACATCCTCGATCCACGTGAAGGCCACGTGATACTCGGCCCATTTGCCGCTGACCGAGATCGACATCTCGTCCGCTGCCGTGCGGTCGAACATCCACTCGCGAATGGAAGCGAGCCTCTCGACGACGTCGAGAGGATGTTCCACGCGATCTATTTCGACTTGCAACTGACGCATCTCAATCCACGAGGTTCGGTCTCTTCGAAATGGAAAGCATTCGAGGAAACAGAATTACACAAAATCAACGGAAGCGCCGTATTCCCGGCGTCGAATACGTAGAACTTCGACGGCGGCGGCCACTTCCGTGACGAATCAACTCACGGATCGACACTCGTAGATTTCCCTGAACGTCACAATGCGTTCAGTGGTCCTGTCCACAACAGCTCCCCTGTCGTGGACGCATGAGGGACCGGCTCAGGCCGCAGGCTTCGCGGGGGCGGCCTTGGCGGCGTTGGCCGCCTCGAGCGCTTTCAGCCTTGCATCGAGCCGCTCGTTTTCCTCCCGGGCCGCCACCACCATGTCGCGCAGCACCTCGACTTCCTCCCGGGTCGCCACGTCCATTTCCTTGATGAGGCGTTCGATCTGGCCGCGCACCACCGTTTCCACTTCGCGGCGGACCCCCTGGGCGGCGCCGGCCGCATCCGTGGCGAGGCGGGCAATTTCATCCAGGATACGGTTTGAAGACTGGGTCATGGCGGCGTCCACATTGGGCAGGTGAGCGGGAAAGTCGGGTTCGCCCAGATGTGAGCGCATTCGCCCGAAACTGCAACCGCCCCTCGAAGGCGAACGGGGTTGACGCCCGGCGCCGGCCCGGTCCAATGGGCGTGGTTCACCAAGGCTGCCCGATGCCGTCGCTCACTTTTCCGATCATCGATCCCATCGCGTTCTCCATCGGCCCCTTCGCCATCCGGTGGTATGCGCTGGCCTATGTGACGGGGCTTCTCGGCGGCTGGTTCTACGCCAAGCGTCTCGCGGCGAGAGCCGATCTGTGGATTCCGCAGCCGCAGCCCAAACCCCTCGACATCGACGACCTGATCGTGTGGGTCGCACTCGGCGTCGTGTTCGGCGGTCGCCTCGGTTATGTGCTGTTCTACAACCTCTCGACCTATCTGGCGCATCCGCTCGAAATTTTTGCCGTGTGGCGCGGCGGGATGTCGTTTCACGGCGGCCAGATCGGCGCGGCGCTCGCCATCGTGGTCTTCGCGCGCAGGCGCGGGCTCAATCCGCTGACCATGCTCGATCTCGCGTCCACGGTCGCGCCCATCGGCCTTTTCTTCGGCCGCATCGCCAATTTCATCAACGGCGAATTATGGGGCCGTCCCGCATTGGACTTTCCCTACGCGGTGGTGTTTCCCCATGCGGGGCCCCTCCCCCGTCACCCGAGCCAGCTCTATGAGGCGTTTGGCGAGGGATTGCTGCTCTTCGTCGTGATGGCGATCGCCGTGCGGATCCTCGGCTTTCGCCGTCCCGGATTGCTGGGAGGAATCTTCATTCTCGGTTACGCGGTGGCGCGGATCGTGTGCGAATTTTTCCGCGAGCCGGACGAGCAACTCGGCTTCCTGTTCGGCGCATCGGTGCAGGCGCTGAGCGGCGGCGTCACCATGGGAATGCTGCTGTCGATCCCCATGGCGCTCCTCGGCATCGCGGTGATCGTCATTGCCATGCGGGGCGCCACGCAATCGCGGCGCGAGACCGCGTGACGCGCCTCGGCGACAATCTCCGCCATCTCATCGCGCTCGAAGGGCCGATTTCCGTCGAACGCTACATGGACGTCTGTCTTCGACATTACTATGCGACGCGCGATCCTTTGGGCGCGGGCGGAGATTTCACCACGTCGCCGGAAATCAGCCAGATCTTCGGCGAGTTGCTGGGTCTCTGGATGGCTGAGGTCTGGCACGAAATGGGGCGGCCCGCCCCGGTCAATCTCGTTGAGCTGGGGCCTGGGCGCGGCACATTGATGGCCGACATGCTGCGGGCGGCGCGCGTGCTGCCGGAATTTCTCGCAGCCGCCTGCGTCCACCTCATTGAGACGAGTCCCGCCTTGCGCCACAGGCAGAAGGCGACCCTGACTGATTCCGGCGCGAAGGTCGTCTGGCACGAGAGCTTCGCCGAGGTGCCCGACGGCCCGCTGCTGCTCGTCGCCAACGAGTTCTTCGACGCGCTGCCCGTCCGCCAGTTCGTCGCCACGGAGCGCGGGTGGTGCGAGCGCCTTGTCGGCGTCGAGGACGACACACTCATTTTCGGCCTCAACGCGGAGCCCGAGCCGAGTTCCGCGCCTCCCCCGAAGCCCGGAGAGATCCGCGAACTTCACCTCCATGCGACGGAGCTGATCGGCGACATCGCAAAGCGCCTCGCCCGCGAGCGCGGGGCGGCGCTGATCATCGATTACGGATATTGGGGTCCGGCGTCGGGCGACACCCTTCAGGCCGTCCGGCGACACAGCTTCGTGGACCCGCTGACCGAACCGGGCGAAGTCGATCTCACCACCCATGTGGATTTCGCACAGCTCGCCCATGCGGCACGCGCCGCGGGGGTTGTGGTTCACGGCATCGACACACAAGCCAATTTCCTCCACGCGCTCGGCATCGCCACGCGGGCCGCACGGCTGAAACGAAGCGCCACGCCCGCACAGGCCAAGACCGTCGATGACGCGGTGGGGCGACTGACCGCGACCGAAACCCGTGGGATGGGAGAGCTGTTTAAAG
This sequence comes from Microvirga sp. P4_A5, assembly GCF_056402495.1. NCBI lineage: Bacteria > Pseudomonadati > Pseudomonadota > Alphaproteobacteria > Hyphomicrobiales > Methylobacteriaceae > Microvirga > Microvirga sp. P4_A5. The sequence goes on from NZ_JBFUHH010000135.1 coordinate 8,062, forward strand.
TCATGGCGCTGACCGATCCCGATCTTGAAACCGTGCCGGGACTGCGCGCCCGCCTGGACCCGCCAAAGAGGTGATACGCATGTATATCGAAGCGCCCGAACTCGCCTCCTACCCCAATATCAAGCATGCGTTCTTCACGCGGGTGGGCGGCGTATCGGAGGGGATCTACGCCTCGCTCAATGGCGGTCTCGGCTCATCCGACGATCCCGCCCGCGTAGCGGAGAACCGCCGCCTGATGGCCGAGGACCTCGACATCGAGCCGGGAGCGCTGATCAGCGTCCATCAGGTCCATTCCGCCGATGCCGTCATCGTGGACGGGCCATGGTCGGGCGAGCGGCCCAAGGCCGACGGGATGGCGTCCGCCGTCACGGGTCTGGCGCTCGCGGTCACGACGGCCGATTGCGGACCGATTCTGTTCGCCGACCCGCACGTGAACGTCGTGGGGGCTGCTCATGCGGGCTGGCGCGGGGCGCTGAACGGAGTGCTGGAAGCCACCATTGTGGCCATGGAGAGTCTGGGCGCGAGGCGGGACAAGATCGTGGCCGTGCTCGGCCCCACCATCAGCCAGGGGGCCTACGAGGTCGGCGCCGATTTCGTCAGGCAATTCACCGATGCGGATTCGGGCCACAAGCGCTTCTTCGAGCCCGCCGAGCGAGCGGGCCACGCGATGTTCGATCTTCCGGGTTTCATCGGCATGCGGCTGGAAGCGGCAGGCATCGGCGAATTCGCGAATCTCGGTCTGTGCACCTACGTCAACGAAGAGCATTTTTTCAGCTATCGGCGGACGACGCATCGCGGAGAGCCGGATTACGGCCGGCTGATTTCAGCCATCACGATCGTCCCACAGGTCTTGTAGCGGCACGCGGCGGAGCGATAAAGCAACTTAATAACATGTATCGGCGATGCCTCCAAAAAAACATTTTTTGCGAAGCATTGAAACCAACCTCGAATATCCTCGTTGAGGTTTGGCAGAAATGCCAAGGGGAACTCTTGTTTGTGACCGCCACAATCCCGCCATAGTACCTTCCGGTGCTGTTGTGCAGATGTCACAGACCTAGCGGAGCTCTCAATCTATATAGGACCAGTCTGAACCTGGCTTTGGGTCACCCGGCCGGGAATATCGAATAGGAATCAAACCATGAAGAAACTTCTTCTCGCCACTGTTGCGGTCTTCGGCTTTGCCGGCGCTGCTGCGGCTGCCGACCTGCCGTCGCGCTACGCTCCTCCCCCGATGGTCGCTGCTGTGCCCGTCTTCACCTGGACCGGCTTCTACGTCGGCGTGAACGCCGGTTACGGCTGGAACACCAACGACAACAACAACTACTTCGACCCCGTTTTCGGCTATAGCGGCGGCGGTAGCGACGGCGGCTTCGTCGGCGGTGGCCAGATCGGCTACAACTACCAGATGGGCCAGTTCGTCATCGGTCTCGAGACGGATATCCAGTACGCCGACATCGGCGGCGGACGC
>NZ_JBFUHH010000136.1:0-9373 GCF_056402495.1 Microvirga sp. P4_A5
CCATTCCCCATTCGCCATTCGCCATTCGCCCCTTTCACCCCTTCACCTCTTCCCCCTTTCACCCCTTTACCCTGCACCCCTTCACCTCTCACGGAATCCCCGATGCGCTCCATCCCACCGAACCTCGCCGCGCATCTCGCGGACGGGGCCACGAACCTGTGTCATTGCTGGAAGCTCGTTCGCCGCGACGGCGTCGCGTTCGGCTTCACCGATCACGATCGCGATCTCGTCTTCGGCGGGATTGTCTTCGGGGCGCGTTCAGGCCTCGAGGCGGCGGAGGCCACGGCCGAACTCGGCTTCGCGGTCGGTGGCGGCGAGGTGTCGGGCGCACTCGTGTCCGCCGGCCTGACCGAGGACGACATCTCGTCCGGCTTCTACGACGATGCCAATGTGGAAACGTGGCTCGTGAACTGGAGCGACGTCTCGCAACGCCTGCTGCTCGATATCGGGTCGCTCGGCGAGATCCGCCGCGCCGATGGCGGCTTCGTCGCCGAGGTGAGGGGGCTCATGCACCGACTCGACGAGGAGCGCGGGCGCCTCTTTCGCTCCACCTGCTCGGCCGATCTCGGCGACGCGAAATGCGGTATCAATCTTGCCTCGTCCAGCTACAGCGGCAGCGGGATCGTGACGCGCACCGACGGTGCGCTGGTCATCGCCGCATCGGGCATCGCGGGCGGCGACGGGTTCTATACGGCGGGGCAGCTCACCTGGACGGGCGGCGCCAATGCGGGCATCGCCGTCGAGGTGAAAGTGCATCGGGCGATCTCCGGCATCGACGAGTTCGACCTCTGGCAGCGCGCGCCGCAACCGATCCTCGTGGGCGACACGTTTCGCGTCACCGCCGGCTGCGACAAGAACCACGCGACCTGCCGCAAGAAATTCAAGAACGTGGTGAACTTCCGCGGCTTTCCACACATGCCCGGCAACGATTTCATCATCCGCATTCCGCGCCAGGGCGAGCCCGGCCTCGATGGCGGCAGCTTTTTCAAGTGAGCGAGTGGTGAGTGTGAGTGGTGAGTGGCATGAATGGCTGGAGAAACAACGTGGATTGTGTCGACGATGATCAACCGGCTGCACACCCTTCTCCTACTCACCACTCACTCCTTCCCCACTCACCCCTTCCCTCGATCGTCGACGCCGCCCGCGCGTGGATCGGCACGCCTTACCGCCACCAGGCCTCGCTGCGAGGCGTGGGCTGCGATTGCCTCGGCCTTCTCCGGGGAGTCTGGCGGGAGGTGATGGGCGCAGAGCCCGAAATGCCGCCGCCCTATTCGCCCGATTGGGCGGAGGCGGGCGCCGATACGTTGCTTGGCGCGGCCCGGCGTCATCTCGTCGAAATCGCGCCGCGGCAGATTGCCGGCGGCGACGTGCTGCTGTTCCGCTGGCGCGATCACTGCCCCGCCAAGCACTGCGCCATCGCAACCTCGTCCGACACCATGGTGCATGCGCATGACGGCGCTTGCGTCACCGAAGTGGCGTTCCGACCCTGGTGGCGCCGCCATCTCGCCTACGCGTTCCGCTTTCCTTAAATCCCGATCCTGAAAGAATCCCATGGCCACGCTCGTTCTGCAGACTGTCGGTTCCGTCGTCGGCGGCATGGTGGCGGGGCCCTTGGGCGCCATGGCCGGCCGCGCGCTCGGCGGGTTGGCGGGCGCCGCCATCGACAATGCGTTGATGGGCGGCAGCGAGGACAAGGTCGTCGAAGGTCCGCGCCTGAAGGAGATCGACGGCCTGACATCCACCGAGGGCGCGCCGATCCCGCGCGTCTATGGCCGCGCCCGCATCGGTGGACAATTGATCTGGGCGACGCGGCTCATCGAACAGGCCAACACGAAGACCGAGCGCTCGGGCAGCGAGGGCGGCAAGGCTCTCGGCGGCGGCGGCGCGAAGACCAAGACCACGACCTATTCGTATTATGCCAATCTGGCGGTGGGCCTGTGCGAGGGCGCATCGCGTTCATTCGCCGCGTCTGGGCCGATGGCCGCGAGATCGACCTTTCGACGATCACCATGCGGGTTCATCGCGGTCATGAATCGCAGGCCGCCGATCCGCTGATCGTCGCCAAGGAAGGGGCCGCCAACGCGCCGGCTTATCGTGGCCTCGCCTATGTGGTGTTCGAGCGCCTGTCTCTTGCCGAGTTCGGCAATCGCGTGCCGCAATTCTCGTTCGAGGTCATCCGACCCGTCGACGGGTTGAACAACATGGTGCGCGCGGTCTGCCTGATTCCGGGCGCGAGCGAGTTCGGCTACGACACCGTCGGAATCACGCAGAGCCTCGGTCTCGGCACGACGCGGCCGGAAAACCGTCATCAACTCCAGCGCAAGACGGATGTGACCGCGTCCCTGGATGCGCTCGAAGCGATCTGCCCCAATTTGAAGCGCGTCTCGCTGGTGGTCAGCTGGTTCGGCGACGATCTTCGCGCTGGACAATGCGCCATCGAACCGCGTGTCGAACTGAGAACCAAGCAGAACGAGGACGAGGCGTGGTCGGTCGCAGGCGTCGCGCGGGCGGATGCCAGGGAGGTGTCGCAGGTCGACGGCGCGCCGGCCTATGGCGGCACGCCCTCGGACCAATCCGTGATCCGGCTGATCCGCGACTTGAAGAAGCGTGGGCTGGAGGTGGTGCTCTATCCGTTCGTGATGATGGACGTGGCGATCGGCAACAGCCTTCCGGACCCCTATGGCGGCACGGGGCAGGCCGCCTATCCCTGGCGCGGCCGCATCACCTGTCATCCCGCACCCGGCTTGTCGGGATCGCCCGACGGCACGTCGGTGGCCGCCACGCAGGTGGCGCAATGGTTCGATCGCGAATGGGGCTTTCGCCGGCTCGTGCTGCATTATGCGGATCTGGCGAAGGAAGCCGGCGGCGTCTCGGGCTTCATTCTCGGCAGCGAGCTCGTGGGACTGACGCGGGTGCGCTCCGCATCCGGAATCTATCCCGCGGTGGACAAACTCAAGGATCTCGCAGGCGATGTGCGCGACATCCTCGGCAGCGTCACCGATCTCGTCTACGCGGCGGATTGGACGGAATACGGCGCGCATGTGCGCGACGGCGGCGACGAGGTGCGCTTCCCGCTCGATCCGCTCTTTTCCCATGCGGCCATCGACGCGGTCGGCATCGATTATTATCCGCCCCTTTCCGATTGGCGCGATGGCCCGGACCATGCCGATCTCGCGCTGGCCCGCAGCGTCCACGACGTGGAATATCTGCGCAATCGTCTCGGCGGGGGCGAGGCGTTCGACTGGTATTACGCCAACGCGTCCGATCGCGCCGCTCAGGTACGCACGCCCATCACCGACGGCGCGGCCGGCAAACCCTGGGTGTTTCGCCAGAAGGATCTCATATCCTGGTGGTCGAACCCGCATGTGGAGCGCATCGGCGGCGTGGAAATTCGCACCACCGGCTGGCGCCCCCATTCGAAGCCCATCTGGCTGACCGAGATCGGTATTCCGGCCGTGGACAAGGGCACGAACGGACCCAACGTGTTTCCCGATCCGAAATCCTCGGAATCCGCCTATCCGCCGTTCTCGCGCGGCGTGCGCGACGATCTCATGCAGGCGCGCGGGGTGGAGGCGATCCTGTCGCGGTTCGATCCGGCCCTGCGCGGGTTTCAAGCCGCTTTCAATCCGGTCTCGCCGGTCTACGGCCGGCCCATGGTCGACCCCGCCAACATGTTCGTGTGGGCATGGGACGCGCGGCCGTTTCCGGCCTTCCCGGATTTCACCTCCGTATGGGCAGATGGCGGCAATTGGGAGACCGGTCACTGGATCACGGGCCGCATCGAAGGCGCTGCGCTCGACCGGCTGATCGCCGCGATCCTGAAGGATTTCGGCTTGGCCGATCCCGGCCCGCTGCCCCTCGACGGCTTCACGGACGGCTACGTGGTCGACCGCCCCATGTCGGCCCGCGGCGCGCTCGAACCCTTGATGCGGATCTTCGGCGTCGATGCGGTGGCGTCGGGCGGCACGACGCGGTGGCGCGGCCGCGGCGGCCGAAGCGTCATTCCGATCGCCAAGGACGATCTCGTGATGGACGAGAAGGTTCCGGCCCTCAAGCTCACCCGCTCGCAGGAAACGGAGCTGCCGCAGCAGGTCGAGATCGGTTTTACGGATTCTGAGACCGATTATCGCCGCGCCACGGTCGCCTCACGTCGCTTGTCGGGGTCGAGCCGGCGCGAAGCGCGCGCGGATTCGCCGCTCATCACGCGGCGGGCGGAAGCGCAGCGACACGCGGATGCGTGGCTGCAGGATTTGTGGGCGGCGCGCGAAGGCGCCGAATTCGAGCTGTCGCACCGGCGCATCGATCTCGAACCCGGCGACGTCGTCGCGCTGCCGACCGATGCGGGAGACAAGCTTCATCGCATTGTACGCATCGCCGACGGCCCGACGCGCAAGATCACCTCACGGGCCATCGAGCCCGCGGTGTTCGAAACACCGGGATCGTCCATTCCGCGCCCGACCAAACGCCCACCGCCGGTGGCGGGCAAACCCCTGGTGGTCGTGCTCGATCTGCCGACGAGCGTGGGCGATCCGACGCCGCTGCAATTCATCGCGGCCGCGGCCGATCCGTGGCCGAGCGCCGTCACGATCTGGCGGTCCTCGAACGGCGCGAGCTACACGGCGCATCGCATTCTCGATCTGCCGGCCATCATCGGCGTCACGACGAGCGAGCTCGCGGCGGGTCCCCTCTGGCGATTCGATCCCAAAGCGGTCGTCGATATCGAGATTTCATCCGGCACGGTCAGCGCCATCGACGACGAGGCGGCCCTCGCGGGCGGCAACCTGTTCGCCGTGCGGGGCACGGATGGCCGCTTTGAAATTCTATCGGCCGCCCGGGCGGAACTCGTGGGCGAGCGGCGCTATCGGCTGTCGCGCCTGTTGCGCGGATTGTCGGGCGGCGAGGCGGAAGCGGCCCGCGCCGTTCCGGCGGGCGCTCTCATCGTGCGCCTCGACGAAGCGGTGGCGCCGCTTGCGAGCGATCTCCGCGATCTCGGCCAGACCTGGCGTTATCGCGTCGGCCCTGCCTTGCTCGACCACGCGGACCCGGCTTTCGTGGAATTCACTGCGACGGTCGGGCGCGATGCGCTGCGCCCGCTCAGTCCTGTGCGGGTCACGGCCACGCGGATGCCGGATCACGTGACGATCTCATGGCTGCGCCGAAGCCGTGTCGACGGCGATGCGTGGGAACCCATCGAGATCCCGCTCGGCGAAAGCGTCGAGCGTTACGAGATCGACATCCTGCAAGGCGGCAATGTCCTGCGCACGCTCCACGCAACGGATGCGAAGGTGACGTATCCGGCCGATCAGGAGCTTGCGGATTTCGGTTCCCCGCAATCGGTGCTCAGCCTTCGCGTCGTGCAGATGAGCAGCGTCGCGGGGCGCGGCTTCGAGAGCGTCAACGCCGTCGCCGTGGCATCCGGCGTCTAGCAAACCATTCACAACAAGGAAGTCCGATGTCGACAACGCCGCATCTGGCGCTGCCGCTGCTCGCCGCAGCGCAGGCGCAGAAACACGTCACGCACAATGAAGCGCTCGCCGTCATCGACGCGCTCCTGCATCTCAGCGTGAAGGAGCGGGATCGCAACAACCCGCCGGTCTCGCCGCTCGAGGGCGACCGCTATCTCGTGGGCGATGCCGGCATCGGCGCCTTCGCGGGCCATGCGGGCGAGATTGCGCTGTTCGATCTCGGTCTCTGGCGCTTCTTCGTGCCGAAGGCGGGCTGGCGCGCCCATGTGGAGGCCGACGACGCCTCCCTGGTGTTCAACGGCACCGTCTGGCGCGATCTCGCCAGCGACGTGGCGGAATTCGAACGCCTCGGCATCGGCACCGCGCCCGATTCCGGAAACCCGCTCGCGGCAAAACTCAACACGACGTTGTTCACGGCCAAAGGTCGCGACGAGGGCGGCACCGGCGATCTCAGATTCGTGCTCAACAAGGAGGCGACCGGCAACGTGCTCTCGCAGCTCTACCAGAGCGGTTACAGCGGACGTGCCGAGACGGGCCTCGTGGGCAACGACGATTTCGGCATCCGCGTGTCGCCCGACGGGAGCCAGTGGCACGAAGCCCTGCGCATCGAAAGCGCCACCGGCATGGTGTCGTTCCCGAGCGGGTTCTCCGCTCCCGGCGGCAATCTGCTCGTCAATCCGGCTTTCCTCGTCAACCAGCGCGCCTATGCTGGAACCGCGCTCTCGACGGGCGTTTACGGTTACGACCGCTGGAAGTCCGGCGCGGGAGGCAGCACCATGAACAGGCTCGCCGACGGGACGATCTCGTTTACCGGGACCATCGAACAGGTCGTCGACGTGGCGCAGGCGCCGTCGCTTGTGGGATCGTCGAACTTCGCCGGCCTGACACTGACATTCTCGGTCGAGAACCTGTCCGCTCCGATGCCCGTGACGATCGGCTCGATGGCGGTGACGCTCGCCGAGGGCCCGGGACGGCGCTCGGTGACCGTGACCCTCGATCCTGCCACCACCGGCCACCTCGTGCTGCGGCTGCAGAGTTCGGGCACCACCACCTTTCTGCGCCCGAAGCTCGAATTCGGAGAACGCGCCACGCCCTGGATCGGAGATTGGCTCGACGCGGAGGAAACCCGCTGCCGGCGATATTACCAGCGCGTCGCATCGAGCGGCACCACCCTGCTGATGATGGCGGGGCTGGCGCAGCGCCGCGGTGTCAACCTGATCGAGATACCGTACGCGTTTCCGGTTCCCATGCGGGCCGCGCCGTCGATCCAGTTGCCGTCCATGGGTTGGGCCGGCGCATCGCCCACGAGCAACCAGGTCGGGTGCTACGATCCGGCGAGCGCCGCCTGGATCACGAGTTCGGGGAGCGTCAGTGTCGTGACCGCGGTGCCCGCCACGGCATCGGCGCTCGTGCTGCGTTTCCAGGCATCGACCTCGTTCAGCGGCGCAGCCGGCGCGGTCGGACAGATTCATCTCGGCAGCGCGGCCTATATCGGACTTCAGGCGGAGCTCTGACATGAACGATGCGACCGACGATCCCCGTTTCGCCCGAAGCCTCGCTGTCGTGCTCGGGCACGAAGGCGGATTCGTTCGCCATCCTTTCGACCCCGGCGGCGCGACGAATTTCGGCATCACGCAGCGGACGCTCGCGCGCGCTCGCGGTGGCCGGGCCGACGCCGACGATGTGCGCCGGCTCACGAAGGACGAGGCCGCCGTCATCTACCGCTTCTTCTATTGGGACGCCATGAAGGCGTCCGAAATGCCGCCCGGGGTCGCGCTCGCGCTGTTCGATTTCGCGGTGAATTCCGGCGTCCCGCGCGCGGTGCGCCAGCTTCAGTCCATCCTCGGCGTGGAGGTCGACGGGATCGTCGGTCCGCAAACGCTCGCGGCCATTTCGCGGGCCGATCCGGACGATCTCGTCCGGCGCCTCACGCGGGCACGTCTCGGCTTTCTCGCCCGCCTCGCCACCTGGTCCGTCTTCGGACGTGGGTGGAGGAGGCGGGTTCTCGCAGTCGAACAGGACGCGCTCGGGCTCGGCCTGTCACCATCGTTATCCTGAAAGGACATTTTTCCATGATCGATTCCAAGACCCTCCTGTCGAGCCGGACAATCTGGTCCAACCTGATCGGATTGGCGGCACTTGGCCTCGGGCTTTTCGGCCTCGACGTCACCGGCCTCGAAACGCCCGCCTTCGCCGAAGCCGTGACCCAGCTCGTCGCAGCGGGCGGGTTCATCGCCTCGACGGTGTTTCGCATCGCCGCCACGAAGCAGATCGTGGGCTAGAGTTACATTCAGCCTTTGTTCAGTGCCTCGGGCTATGGTCTGGTCGATGCGTCTGGCACATTGGATCATAGCCCTTCGGGGCATCGCGCTCTGGAGCGTCGCCCTTGCGGGGATCGTGGGGCCGGTCCATGCCCAGAGCGCCGCCACCGCCCTCGAGAACTGCCTCGATCCCCGCGCCATGCGGGAGGCCATCGCCGCCAAGGGCGTCGTGGCGCCCGCCGCCGCCGTCATCACGGCCCGCAAGCAGGTGCCCAATTCCGACGTGGTGCGGGCCAATCTCTGCCAGGGCGACGATGCGCTGGTCTATGTCATCATGGCGCTGCAGAAGGATGGCCGTCTCGTGCAGATCACGATAGACGGACCCTCCGGGCGCGTGAAATCGGTCCACTAGTCACAGGCGTGCCACGAGGCCAAATCCGGCATATTGCGTTGTGGCGCGTTGTCTGGTCCTGTGGCGGCAATCTCCATCCCCCATCCGGCTGATAGGAATTTTCAAGCGTGCGCCTTCTCGTTGTCGAGGACGACCAGACCCTGAACAAGCAGATCGTGACCGCCCTGGAACAGGCGGGCTACGCGGTCGACCATGCGTTCGACGGCGAAGAAGGGCAATTCCTCGGCGAGACCGAGCCCTATGATGCCGCCATCCTCGATCTGGGCCTTCCCAATGTGGACGGCGTGTCGGTGCTCAACGCCTGGCGCCGGGAGGGCCGCAAGATGCCGGTCATCATCCTGACGGCGCGGGACCGCTGGAGCGACAAGGTTCAGGGTTTCGACGCGGGCGCAGACGACTACGTTACGAAGCCGTTCCACATGGAAGAATTGCTGGCGCGGGTGCGGGCGCTGCTCCGCCGGGCGACGGGCCACGCCACGAGCGAGATCAGCTGCGGTCCGGTGAAGCTCGACACCCGCTCGGGACGCGTGGCGGTGGACGGCAACCCGATCAAGCTGACCTCGCATGAATACCGGCTGCTCTCCTACCTGATGCACCATACCGGGCGCATCGTGTCGCGGGGCGAACTCACCGAGCATCTCTACGACCAGGATTTCGATCGGGATTCGAACACCATCGAGGTGTTCATCGGCCGGCTGCGCAAGAAGCTGGGCGTCGACATCATCCAGACCGTCCGCGGGCTCGGCTATCTTCTCGACACGGGCCAGACCCGAACGTGAGGCGCCTGCGTCCGAGCCTCGATCGGCTCGCTCCGGTTCTCGACCGGTTCGCGCCGATCTACGATCGGCTGACCGGACGCTCCATCKCGGTCCGGCTGGCGGTCTCGGCCTTGTTCTGGAGCTTCGTCATCCTGCTCATCGCAGGCCTCATCCTGTCGACGCTTTATCGCGACAATACCGAGAAGGCGTTCGATCAGCGCCTTCTGGTCTATGCCAACACACTGGCGTCGAACCTCGTCGCACCCGGCGACCCTGACCGCGATCTCGGACCCGTGGGCGATCCGCGCTTCGAATTGCCCCTGTCGGGCTGGTACTGGCAGGTCGGACGGCCCGGCGCCGCGCCGGTCGATATCCGCAGCTCCAAGTCGCTTTTCGGCGGGCAATTGCCGTCGCTCGCGCCGCCCGACTCGAAGGATTTCGGAAAGGTGCGCCGCGGCTACGGCCATGCGCCGGACG
>NZ_JBFUHH010000137.1:0-9231 GCF_056402495.1 Microvirga sp. P4_A5
GGGGAGGGAAGGCGCTCGTTCAGCCCGGGGTTTGAATTGATCGAACGCGTGATGGTGCGCCGGCTCCCGCAATGCCGAACCGCAATCACCGCCGCTTTCCCTCCCCCTTGTGGGGAGGGCCRGGGTGGGGGTGGATCGACCGGGCGAGGCGGCAACGAGGATCAAGCTCGTATCAGCGCGTCGTGAAGCCTCCCCGGTTCTGCTCCGACACCCCCACCCCCACCCTCGATCCCTCCCTGCGAGGGGGGAGGGAAGGCGCGTGTCCGAAAGGGTGTTTCGCCCGGTTCAACGCTTGCGAACCGCGCGTCGAACGGCCTCCCCTCATCGCAAGCGAGCGGGAAGGTGCTCGCTCACCCAGGCCCTCTTCGCTGCGCGCCTGAGACTCTTCCGCCCCTCCGCAACCCACCTTCGAACGAGGTCCAACTGCAAGGAACAAAACATGAACACACTCGATCAGTTCGTCGAGGCTGTCATCAGCCGGGGCGATCTGGCTCATCTGGTTCTGTTCGCCTGGGCGATCGGAGCCTCCGCGTTGCTGGCCATGACTCTGCGCGATCTGCTCGCGGCGAACCGGCGGTTCGATGAGTTCGTGCGCGAGCTGTCCGTCTTCAACCGCCGACAAAAGAGAGGTCCGCGATGACATCACCGGCGCCGCGCCCCGCGCGCGTCCAAAAGGCGATCCGAAAAACCCCCGCAACCCGAAAGCCGAGGCCCGCGCGTGTCCATGACCGCGCGACGCTGATCTTCCGGGATTTCGTCCGCCAGCTCGAGAAACTCGACACGCGGCCGCGGCGGGGAATCCGCGAGGGAACGGGTTGATGGGCTTTCACGCTGCGCCGCCGCGGGAGGTCAAACTCGTCGCCGAGCCCCTGAGAACACTCGAACCGGACGGCGTTTTCGAGGGCTATGCGAGCCTGTTCGGCGTCGCCGATCTCGGCAAGGATGTGGTGATGCCCGGCGCCTTCGCGGAGAGTTTGGCCACGCGCGGCACCGGCAATATCCGGCTGCTCTGGCAGCACGATCCCGCCGAGCCCGTGGGCCGCTGGCTCTCCATCGCGGAGGATCGGCGGGGATTGCATGTGCGTGGAAAGCTCAACCTCGCGGTCGGGCGGGCTCGCGACATCCACGCCCTCATGCGGGACGGCGGCGTCGATGGCCTGTCGATCGGCTTTCGCGTCGAGAGGGCGCGGGCCGAGCGGCCCACCGGCCTTCGGCGGCTGGAGAAACTCGACCTGTGGGAGATCTCCATCGTGACGTTTCCGATGCTTCCGGGCGCGCGCGTCGACACCGTCAAGCAATCTCCGATTCCGCTCGCGGATACGATCCGCCGGACCGCTACGCGGCTCTTCACCTGAACCCGGCCTGTCGAGCCGCGTTGTCGCAGACCGGCGGCACGGCGGACGCCCCGGGTCGGCCCGTGTCATCGTCCGCGATCGGAGACCCATCATGAAGACCTTCGCCTTCCTCGCCCTCGTGGCGCTCGCCGCGGCGGGTTGCACCACCACCCAGGAACGTGTCGGCGGCGCGGCCGTCGGCGCGGGCGTCGGTTCGGTCGCCGGACCCGTCGGCGCGGTGGCGGGCGCCGGCGTCGGCGCGATCACGGGACCCGGCGTCTCGCGAACGGTCAGACGTGCCACGCGCTGACGCACCAGTCACCTGCCAGAAACCCCAACCCGCCATCCGGCGGGTTTTTTTATGCCTCCAACCCATTGAGCATCATGATCCCAGTTGTTGAAACCAAAGCCAGCTCGCACGATGTCGCCTCCGCGTTCGAGGATTTCGCCCGCGCCTTCGAGGCGTTCAAGGACACCAACGATACCCGTCTTGGCGAGATCGAAACGCGGCTCACCAGCGATGTGGTGACGGACGAAAAACTCACCCGCATCGACGCGGCGCTCGACGATGCGAAGAAGCGTCTCGACCGTTATGCGCTCGATCGCTCCCGTCCGCCGCTCGGCACGCCGGGCGATGCGCCTCGCGATCCGGCGCAGGCCGAACACAAGACGGCCTTTCACGCCTATATGCGGTCGGGCGAGGCCACCGGCCTGAAACGGCTCGAGGAAAAAGCGTTGTCGGCCGGCTCGGGTCCCGATGGCGGCTACCTGGTGCCGGAAACCGTCGAGCGCGAAGTGCTGCAGCGGCTCTCCGCCGTGTCGCCGATCCGCGCCATCTCATCGGTGCGGGTGATCTCCGGCGGCCAGTACAAGCGCGCCTTCTCCACCACGGGCCCCGCCTCCGGCTGGGTCGGCGAAACGGCGGCGCGGCCCGAGACCACGGCGCCGAAACTCGCCGAGATGAGCTTCCCCGCCATGGAGCTCTACGCCATGCCCGCCGCCACGCAGACGCTCCTCGACGACAGCGTGGTCGATATCGACCGCTGGATCGCCGACGAGGTGGAAGCGGCCTTCGCCGAACAGGAAAGCGCGGCCTTCGTCCATGGCGACGGCGTCAACAAGCCCAAGGGCTTCCTGTCCGTGCCGACGGTCGAGGACGAGATCTGGGAATGGGGTCGCCTCGGCACGGTGCAGACCGGCGGCGCGACCTTTCCGGCGAGCTCCCCGTCCGACGTGCTGGTGGAGTTGATCTACGCGCTGAAGGCCGGCTACCGCCAGAACGCGTCCTTCGTGATGAACCGCAAGACGCAAAGCGCCATCCGCAAATTCAAGGATGCGCAGGGGCAGTATCTCTGGGCGCCGCCCGCAAGCCTCGGCCAGGCCGCGACGCTGATGGGCTTCCCGGTGGTGGAAGCGGAGGACATGCCGGACATCGCGCTGAACGCAAAACCCGTCGCCTTCGGCGATTTCAAGCGCGGCTACCTGGTGGTCGACCGGGCGGGTTTGCGCATTCTGCGCGATCCGTATTCGGCCAAGCCCTATGTGTTGTTCTACACCACCAAGCGCGTCGGCGGGGGAGTGCAAGATTACGCGGCCATCAAGCTGTTGAACTTCGCCGCGTGAACGACAGCGGGCGTGGTCGAGTTAGCGCCTCGACCACGTTCCTTCCGGGCCGGTGAGCTTGCGGGTCGCACTCGTGACCCATGCCAGGTGATCGGCGAGCGGCGTGATGGCGGTCATGCCGCCGCAGAGGCTTGCGCCGCCGGGAGGCCGCATGGGGCCGCTCGACCAGCTGATKATGCCCGACAGGCGGTGATCCGACGGGGGGCCGGTGAAAACCGGTCCGCCCGAATCCCCGTGGCAGGCGCCTGCGCCCGAAGTCTCGGCGCGCCGGCGTGGATCGACGGCGATCTGCACGGAGTTTGCCGCCTCCACGGTGCCGTTTGCGACGAGCGCCGCTTCGCGCAACGTCCGCGCCGTGCCTTTGCGTTTTTCGGCGAGCAGCCCGAAGCCCGCGACGGTGACGCGATCGTCATCCGTGATGGCGGTCGCCAGGCGCGGGTCATAGGGCACGAAGTCGGACCCCAGGGGCCGTTCGAGTTTCAGAAGCGCCAGATCGACGCCGGGCTGCGTCCGCGGCGTCGTTCCGGGGATGAAGGCCGGATGAGCCAGGACCGCCACCACGTTCAGGGCCTGCGTCCTGAACGCGCGATTGACCGACACGATGCGATAGGACGCTTGGTCCGTCACGCAATGGGCTGCGGTGAGGACGATATCCTGGGCGACGAGAACGCCGGAGCACAATTCCCCGACCGAGTTTTCCACCGCGACGACGCCGCGGCGCACGCCGTTCGCATCGCGCGACGACGTTCCCTGCAGCACCGCTTCGGCCGGGGAGACGAGGGCGGCGAGGGCCAGGATAGTGAGACAAAAACGTGCGCGCATTTCACATCAAAAAATCGGGGCGATTCCCTTGGGCGATTCCTTTGGGCAAGCTCAGACCATGTTCCGCGCGAAGGCGGAAGTCCACCGCCTAATTGCCGCTCCAGCGCGCCGCTCGTTGCCAGCCGCCGACCACCCGGTCGATCCAGGCGCGTTGCGCGCCCACGAGGATGCCCTGGGTGAGGCCGCCGCAGCGCGCGGCTTTCGCGCCCGTGGACCAGCTCGTGATGGCGACTACTTCGCCACCGACCGCGATGGGTCCGCCTGAATCGCCCTGGCAGGCGCCGACCGCGCCCTTGCCGTCGAGCCAGAGGAGGATCTGGCTCGGACCGTAGGGCTCGATCACGGTGAGGGCGGCGGCGCGGAATGTGCCGGTGGTCTTCGCCTCGCCTTCGCGCGAAAGGCCGTAGCCCGACACCGTCACGGGCGCGCCTTTCATCGGCCTGTCGCTTGCCAGCGTCGCAGAGGTGAATCGCGCGGGGAGGGGGGCGGGCAGCCTGAGAAGCGCCAGATCGATGGAGCGCGTGCGCTTCTCGATCGCCTTCGCGTCGAAGCCTGGGTGCACCGCCTTCGCGGCAGGCACGATCAGCACCGGCTCGCCATCGGACCCGCGAAAATGCACCCGGTGCTGATCCGCGCCGGTGACGCAGTGGGCCGCGGTCAAGAGCACGTCCGGCGCCACCACCACGGCGCTGCACACGCCGCCATTCGAACTCAGCACCATCACGCTGGCCCGCGACAGAGGTCCTTCCTCGTCGGCCCCGCCCACGATGGCCTGCGCGGTCGGGATGCCCGCGAGGGCGAGGCTTCCCGTGAGCGCAAGGCGCCAAAGCCGTTTGATCATCACATAAGGATTCCTGTTCCGATGTTTCCGATACAAGTCGAGGGCCCCGCCGTCGAGCCCATATCGCTGCCCGAGATGAAAGCCCATCTGCGTGTCGACGACGTTGGGGAGGACGAACTCATCGCCGGCCTGGTCAAGGCCGCCCGGATGATGGTGGAGGCCGCGGCGCGCCGGGTGCTCATCGCGCAGAAATGGCAATTGATGTCGCACGATTGGCCGGCGACACGCTCCCTCGTTCTGCCCCTCTCGCCCCTGATCGCGGTGGTTGCGGTGGAGGTGTTCGACGCGGCCGGGATCGCAACGGCGCTGCCGACCGATTCCATCGAGGTCGACAGCTTCGAGGATCCGCCGCGTGTAAATTTCGTGTCGGTGCCGCAGCCGGGACGGTCCCGGCACGGCATCGCCATCGCGTTTCGCGCCGGCTATGGCCCCGCCGCCGAGGATGTGCCCGCGCCCTTGCGCCTGGCGGTGAAGATGATCGTGGCGCGCTGGTTCGAAAACCGCGGCGACATCGCGGCGGAGCCATCGCTTCCCGGCGAGGCGGTGGCGCTGATCGCGCCGTTTCAACGGCCGCGCCTGTAATTTCAACTGAGTCATGTCCGATGAAAACCAGATCACAGCCCATCGGTGCGCGCGCGCGTCGCTTCGTCCTCGAATTGCCGCAGGAGCGCCCGGACGGATTCGGCGGCGTGCTCCGCTCCTACGCGTCCGGCCCGCAGGTCTGGGGCGCGATGGAGATGCTGTCGGCCGATGAGCGCGTTCGCGCGGACCGGCCGGAGCAGGCGCTCACCCATCGCATCACCCTTCGCTATCGCGAGGGCGTGACAGGCGCCATGCGATTGACGCTGGGCCTGCGGCGCTTCGCCATTCGCGCCACATCCGATCCCGATGGATCGCGGCGCGATCTCGTCTGTCTCGTGGAAGAGGTGCGCGCATGACGAGCCCCATCCTGGCCTTGCGCCGCGCCATCCTCGATCGCGCCGCCATCGATGCCGAATTGCTCGGATTGATGGGCGGCGCCTTGCGTCTCTACGACGAGCCGCCGCGCGCGGCGCCTGCGATCTACGCGCTCTTCGGAGATGTGAAGGCCTCCGATTGGTCGACCGATTTCGACCGCGGCCACGAGCAGGATATCGCCATCGTCGTCTGGGCGGAGCGCGGAAGCGCGCGCGATGCGCTTTCGGCCGCCGAGCGTCTGTCCGACATCCTCGACGATGCGCCGCTGACGCTCGACGGACATCGTCTCGTCAACCTGCGCGTCACAGAAATCGCGTCCGCGCGCGACCGCGACAGCCAGCTCATTCGCGCCACGTTGCGCCTGCGCGCCGTGACGGAAGTTTTCTGACTTTTTCGCACGCCGCTTCCTGGAATCGAAAGGACATTCATATGCCGGCACAAAAGGCCAAGGACCTGCTCATCAAGATCAGCGACGGCGCCTCGGGCTTCGTCACCGTGGCGGGTCTTCGCACGCGCCAGGTGGCGTTCAACGCCGAGACCGTCGACGTGACGAATTCGGAATCCGCCGGACGATGGCGCGAATTGCTCGCCGGCGTCGGCGTGCGCCGCGCCGGCATCACCGGGTCCGGCGTGTTCAAGGACGAGACCTCCGACGCGCGGATGCGCCAGGTCTTCTTCGACGGCGAGGCGCTGGGTTATCAGATCGTCATCCCGGATTTCGGCCGCATCGAAGGGTCGTTCCTCATCACCACGCTGGAATATCGCGGCGACCATGCGGGCGAGGTGACCTTCGAGATGTCGCTGGAATCGGCAGGCGCGCTCACCTTCGCGGCGTTGTAGGGAGACCGGCGATGGCCAATACACGACGAGGCGAAGTGTCGCTTCATATGGGTGCGGAACGCTACACGCTGTGCCTGACGCTCGGCGCCCTCGCAGAGCTCGAGGATGCGTTCGGCGTGCAGGATCTGAATGCGCTCACCGAGCGCTTCGGCACCGGGCGCCTGTCGAGCCGCGATCTCCTGACGATCCTGGGACTGGGGCTTCGTGGCGGCGGTCATGCGATCAGCGACCGGGAGGCGGCAAACCTCGCGCTGACCGACGGCATCGAACCGGTGGCGCAGGCGATCGTGGCGCTTCTGGTGAACACCTTCGGGGCGCAAGGCTCGGATGCTACGCGAGCGCTCCCGCCAAACCCTCCGCCGCCGCAGAACGCCTGAGCGCGCGCGATGCCTTCTCGCCCGAGCCCTTCCCATGGGAAGACGCGATGGCGTTGGGCCTCGGCGTTTTGCGGTGGAACCCCAATGAATTCTGGAGCGCCACGCCGCGCGAACTCATCGCCGCCTGGCACGCGCTCACCGGCCAGCGGAATCTTTCGCCCGCCGGACGAGACGATCTCCAACGGCTGATGGCGGCGTTTCCGGATGGGTGAAGGCGGGAGGAGCGCCGGCTCTCCAGATGCAAACTTGCCGGATCCTTTAAGACGTCGCTTGCGGGCTCCTGAGGATGAGGTGTGGGCATACTCCCACATTCCTCATGCTGAGGAGGGCGAAGCCCGTCTCGACGAGCGCAGAGCTCGCTCGATCATGCTCTAGGGAAGACCTTTGTGGAGAGAAATGCCGTTGCGCTTGATGCATTCGAATTTCCGTTCGTCCCGCAATTCGCCGCGCCTGCGCGATTCCGGCAGGTCGGCGATTGCGGCTTCGAACTCCTCGGTGCAAAGCTTGCGGATTGCGTTCCATCGCTCCACCGGCAATCTTGCATACCCGACATACGTCGCTCCCTTGAGTTCATTGTGGGTGGCTATCGAGTTTGTCAGCGGTTCCCAAGAATTTTACTCCTTTGGATTCAAGACAAAGAATGTAGATTCTTCTGAAATCCTCACCTGCACCACCACGAATCCGAAGTGGGGCAACGGCTTTCTCCGCTTCAAACTGGCATGCTTTATCAACGAGTTCCCATTGCTGCTCGGACAGCTTACCTGAATCAAAAACCATGTCGGGTTTCCGAGCCGTCTGCACGCAGGCGCTCAGGAGCGTTGTAAACCCAACAATCTGGAGAAACTGCACAATGGCCGATAGGGGAAAACCCGGTGATTTGGGTGACGATCCGCTCACCGAAGACCGCAAACGCCATTTCAACACGCTCATCGGCCTCTCCGATCAGTTTGGTAACTCTCTTACATCAGCCTTCGCCAAAAACATCGCCGAGGGCAAGAAGTTTGACGATGTGCTGAAGTCGGTGCGGCGGTCTCTTGTGGAAACCGGGCTTAAGATGGCCCTGGCGCCGCTGCAGATCGGGTTGAGCCAGAGCATGAAGGAGCTCTCGACCGGCCTGATGGGAACCCGCTCGGCCGACGACACGGGGGGATTGCTCGGCGGCCTCGTCAAGGGGATCGGGTCGATCTTCGGCTCGCTCTTCGGCGGCGGAAGCGGCAATGCGCCGGCGGCCGGGCCGCCCATGCCCGGTTTCGCCAATGGCGGCGTTTTCTCGCGCGGCCAGGTGATGCCGTTCGCGCAAGGGGGCGTGGTCAGCGCGCCGAGCTATTTTCCGCTCGGGCGCGGGCTTGGCGTCATGGGTGAGAAAGGCGCCGAGGCGGTGATGCCGCTGGCGCGCGGGCCGGATGGACGCCTCGGCGTGCGCTCCGGCGGCGGCGGACGGCCCCTGTCGGTGACGGTGAATGTGTCGACGCCGGACGCGGAGAGTTTCCGCCGCTCCGAAGCGCAGGTCTCGGCGGCGCTCGCGCGCGCCGTGGCGCGGGGCCAGCGCGGCATGTAGCGCCCCGGCGATCGCCGGAGATTACTCGGGCTTTTTCAAACGGCCAACGCGCCGCGCCGCCTTTTTTCGTTCACGACGCTTTCTTTCACAAGGGTCTTTCATGGCATCCGATTTTCACGAGGTGCGGTTTCCGCTCGATGTCAGCCTCGGCAGCCGGGGCGGCCCCGTGCGGCGCACCGATATCGTCACGCTGTCCTCCGGCCGCGAGCACCGCAACAGCCGCTGGGCGCATTCGCGCCGGCGCTACGATGCGGGCTTGGGCGTGCGCAGCATCGATGCGCTGCATAGCGTCATCGCATTCTTCGAGGAGCGGCGCGGACGCCTCATCGGTTTCCGCTTCCGCGACCGCACCGATTGGCGCTCGGGCGCTCCCTCTCAGGAGCCGACGCCGCTCGACCAGGGCATCGGCACCGGCGACGGCGCGACGCTTTCCTTCCCGCTAACGAAAACCTACGGCGCATCCCATGCGCCCTATCGGCGGCTCATCGCGAAGCCCGTCGGCACCACCGTGCGCGTCGCCCTCAACGGCGTCGAACAAGCGACGGGGTCGGCCTTCGTGTGCGATCCGACGACCGGCATCGTGACCTTCGCGAGCGCGCCGGCAGCAGGCGCCGTCGTCACGGCGGGCTACGCCTTCGACGTGCCGGTTCGCTTCGACACCGACGAACTCGACATCGATCTCTCGGCCTTCGACGCGGGAGCGATTCCGCAGATCCCGCTGGTGGAGGTTTTGTGAGGGAAGGGCGAATGGGGAGTGGCGAATGGCGAATGGTGAAGGGGTTAAAGGGTTAAAGGGTGAAAGGGTGAGCGGGAACCACCCCCCCAGCCATGACGCGCCGTCTTCTTTCCATTCCCCATTCGCCATTCGCCATTCGCCCC
>NZ_JBFUHH010000138.1:0-8831 GCF_056402495.1 Microvirga sp. P4_A5
ATTCCGTCCGGTCCGCTTCGAGCACCGATGGCGGCGCAATGGGCCGCCATCGACGCCGTCGTCGTCATCGGCGAAGGCGGTGCGGGCGATCGAGTTGCCCGCGAGGCCGAGCGGCACGGCAAGAAGGTTCTTGCCGGACGCCTCGTACCCGACGAGGCTAGCCTCCCCGCGCTGCGGCAATTCGACGTGCTCGCCTTCGCGGGGATCGGTCGCCCGGAAAAGTTCTTCGAGACGTTGCGCGGGGCCGGTATCCGGGTGGCGGAGACCCGGAGCTTCCCGGATCATCACGTCTATGCGACGACCGAAATCGACGATCTCATGCGCATCGCCAGGGAGCGCGATCTCACGCTGGTGACGACCGAGAAGGACATGGCGCGCCTGTCCGGCGCTGGCGGGAAAACCTTGTGGCAGGGGATTGAGACGCTCGGCGTCAGGCTCGAAATCGACGACACGGAGTCGCTTCGCAACCTGCTCGCGCGCCGCATCGCGGAGCGACGGACGGGCGTCAGGTCAGGCTGACGGCGTCGCGGTTTCGGTAACGCGGGCCCAGACGGCCTCAGGCGACGCGTAGGCTTCCTGGCGTTCGACGCTCCAGTATTTGAGCTCATCCAGAGGGATCTGCTTACCCGTCACGGCGCAGATCACGAACGTCCCGGGTTTGATCACGCGGAGATCCGCGTCGAGATACTGGATGATGGCTTCGCCGCCGCTGCGTTCGAATTTGTTCATGGTGATATCGGTGCCGTGTTGTCGAAGGGGCCGAAAGCGTCGTGGGACACGGCCTTTTCCCTTACGTGGGCGACGGCCGCAACCCGTTCAATGACCCGTCAGAATAAAGCGCCCTGTTCCGAGGGATTCGGTCTGGTTTTGCCTGCCGCCTTCGGCTTGACGCCGCGTCCCCCCGTGGCGTCCGCGACGCCGTCCACGAATTCGAGCACGAGCGGCAAGCCTTCGGAGACGGCGGCGGCCGAGCGCAGCATCCTCCCCTCCCCGTCGCGAACGAGCGCAAACCCGCGGGCAAGGACCGACTTGTAGTTCAGGCTGTCGAAAAGCTGCGCGGATGCGACGTAGCGTGCGCGCTTGCGCGACAATTGCCCCTCGACGGCGGGACCGAGCCGTTCGGCGACGCGCAGGACGGTTTCCCGTCGTTGTCCAATGCGGACGATTTCGGCGCGCAGGAGGAGGTCGCGCGCGGCGCTGAGGCGTTTTCCGAGATCGCCCAGTTTGTCGGCGCGAGCGGCGAAGACCCGGTCGACCGCATCCCGGGGCCGGTGTCCGACCGAATCGAGCCGCGCCCGCATGGCGGCGACCCGAGAGGCGGGCGAAAAGCGTGCGAGCCCGCGCCCGGCTTCGTTGAGCCGGTTTTCATGATCGCGGGCATTGCGCCAAAGTGCGGGTCCGAGCTTCGCGGAGGCGAGGTCGAGCTTCTGGCGTTTCGGCGCGAACAGCGCATCGGCATTCGGCAATGCCCGGGCGACCGAGCGCAAGTCGGCCTTGCGACGATCGAACATGCGCAGCAGCGATTCCATGTGCCGGCGCGCGAGATCGTTCAGGCCTGCGAGCRGATCGACGCGGACCGGCACGACCATCTCGGCGGCGCCGGTGGGCGTGGGAGCGCGCATGTCGGCCGCGTGGTCGATCAGCGTCCAGTCGGTCTCGTGCCCCACCGCCGCCACGAGGGGAATGCCGCTTTCCGCAGCAGCGCGCACGACGATCTCTTCGTTAAATCCCCAGAGATCCTCGATGGAGCCGCCTCCCCGCGCCACGATCAGGACGTCGGGGCGTGGGATGGGGCCTCCCGGCACCATCGCGTTGAACCCGCGGATCGCCGCGGCAACCTCGGCGGCGCTGGTTTCGCCCTGGACACGGACCGGCCAGACCAGGACGTGGCGGGGAAAGCGATCCTCCAGCCGGTGCAGGATATCGCGGATGACGGACCCGGTGGGCGAGGTCACGACGCCGATCACGCGCGGCAGATAAGGCAGCGGCCGCTTGCGGGCGGTCTCGAACAGCCCCTCGGCGGTGAGCTTGCGCCGGCGTTCCTCCAGAAGCGCCATGAGCGCCCCGACGCCTGCCGGCTCGAGCGATTCGATGACGATCTGATAGGTGGATTTCCCCGGAAAGGTGGTGATTCGCCCGGTGGCGATGACCTCGAGCCCCTCCTCGGGCTTGATGCGCAGCCGCGAATAGGTGCCCTTCCAGATCACCGCGTCGAGGCGCGCGTTCTGGTCCTTCAGGCAGAAATAGGCGTGCCCGGAGGAGTGCTGTCCCCGGAAGCCAGAGATCTCACCGCGCAGCCGGACATGGCCGAACGATTCCTCGATGGTGCGCTTGAGAGCGCCCGCAAGATCGGAAACCGTCCATTCGGGGGCATTGGAGAGGAGTGTGTCGGAGGTCATGGGGGGAAACTAGCGGGTGGGAGCCCCGGTGAACAGGTGGCCGCCGCGCGATCGATCGGCGGACGAACGCTTGGTTTGCGTCATCAATCAGAATGTCGCGGTACAAGCCCCTTGTCTATGATACGATATCACATTATAAAAATCGGTCTCTTTCCCTTGAGTAACATCATGACCACCCACGTTGTATCGTCATCGAAAACAACCACGCAGACCGGCGAGCATGCCTTTGGCTTCGGTCAGACGCCTGAGGACACGCTCACCGCCGGTGACACCTTGACGTTGAATGCGGGGATCACGCTTCTCGCCAAGGGCACCGATGCGCATGGAATCAGATCGACAGGGACAGGGCTTGGAATTGGCCTGACGATCAAAGGGAGTGTCGAGGCGAGCGGTAGCGAGGGGGACGGTATCTCCCTCGTCGAAGGGACCTCCGCTCATACGATCGCGTTGGAGGCCAACGCATCCGTAACGGGCAAACGTTACGGAATGGATATCCATGGAAGCGCCAACATTTCCAACGCAGGTTCGATCAGAACCAGCGGCGGAGCCTACGCCATCAATCTGACCGGTAACGCCGCTGCGCTTACCATCAACAACAACACCAGCGGAGCCACGATTTCCGGCTCCATATCCAATACCAGCGGCTCAAGCACTATTCTGACAGCCACGACCAATGTGACCAATCTTGGAAGCATTTCCGGTTCGGTCTCCAGCCTCTACGGCTCCGTCACAATCGACAATTCCGGCACCATCAGCGGATCGGTCACCAGCAGCAAGGGTTCCGTCACACTCACCAACGCGACAGTTGCAAGCTATGTCAGCGGCTCCGTCTCCGCGCGCGGCGGGTCGAGCACCATCACCAATAAGGGCACCATCTACGGAGAGATCACAGGGACTGACGGGCAACCTGTCAGCGCCGATACCAAGTTCACCATTACGAACGACGGCAAGATCTTCAACAAGATCACGCTCGGGAAATTCGACGACACCTACGATGGCAAAGTGGGAACCGTCAGCGGGGTCGTGAAGCTGGGCGCCGGCGACGACCAAGCCTACGGCGGCAATGGGGCGGAAACGTTCGAAGGTGAGGCCGGCGACGACACATTGTCGGGCGGCGGTGGCGCCGACAAACTGCTCGGAGGCGCCGGCAACAACCTGATCGACGGCGGCGCCGGCAATGACACCATCACGAAAGATTCGGTCGGCGTCACCGACACGATCCATGGCGGCGCCGACATCGACACGCTGACATATTCCACAGCGCCGGTCTCGACGTTCGGTGGTGTCAGACTGAACCTGTCGGTCCAAACGGCCCAAGCGACAGGGTACGGACTCGATACCATCACGGGCATCGAAAACGTCACGGGAACGGCCTTCGCCGACGCGATCACCGGCAACGCATCTGCGAACTCGCTTACCGGGAATGCCGGCGCCGACCAACTGCGTGGCGAAGACGGCAACGACACCCTGAGCGGCGGCAACGATGGCGACGGGTTGTGGGGCGGGACCGGGGACGACCGGCTCGATGGCGGGAACGGCAGCGACCTTCTCTACGGCAACGATGGCGGGGACACCATCTATGGCGGAGCGGATGCGGACAGCATCTGGGGCGGCACGGGGAACGACGGCATCGAGGGCGGTTCCGGTGCCGACCTCATCTTCGGCGAGACCGGCGACGACACCATCATCGGCGGGACGGAGGCCGATACTCTCTGGGGCGGAGACGGCAATGACGGGATGCGGGGCGATGCCGGCAACGACCTGCTCTACGGCGAGGCCGGCAACGACACAATCCTGGGCGGCGGCGATATCGACAGCCTGTGGGGCGGCCTGGGAGACGATTACCTCTCGGGCGACAGCGGCAACGACATGCTTTTCGGCGATGCCGGGGCCGATACCCTGATGGGCGGGGCCGATGCGGATAATCTCCACGCCGGATTGGGGAACGACAGCCTCGACGGCGGTTTCGGAGACGATCGCGTGTTCGGCGACGCGGGCAACGACACCCTGTTTGGCGGCACGGAGAACGATTACCTCGACGGCGGCATCGGCAAGGACTACCTCTTGGGCGGTTTCGGCGAGGACGTTTTCGCCTTCAGCCACAAGCCGAATGTCCGCACCAATGTCGACACCATCGCGTCATACAGCGTCAAGGACGACACGATCTATCTGGACAATGCGGCATTCAAGGCGCTCGGCCGAAAGGGCAGTGCGACCAAGCCCGCGCCACTCGAAAAGAAGATGTTCTCGGTCGGGTTGAAGATCGACAGCAGGAACGACCACATCATCTACGACAAGAAGGGCGGCGTCCTCTACTACGATGACGACGGCACGGGTTCCCACAAGGCGACGCCCTTCGCGGTCATCGGCAAGAATCTCAAGCTCACCTATCACGATTTCTTCGTGATCTAGCGTCGTCGCGGCATCCTCTACCGAGGTCGATTGCGGCCATGGCAGGCGCGCCGCGTCCGATCTCTGCGGATCGCGGAACCGGCAATCCGTTTGCACCGGAGCGCGAGACATTCTAAGGCCTCCTGCGACGAGCAGGAGATCGCACATGAACATTCTTCTCATCGGTTCCGGCGGCCGCGAGCACGCTCTGGCGTGGAGCCTGTCTGCGAGCCCGCTCTGCGACCGCCTGTTCGTCGCTCCCGGCAATCCCGGCACCGCACGCCACGGCGATAACGTGGTGCTGGACGTGGCGGACCACCGCGCCGTGATCGATTTCTGCCGGACGATAGCCATCGACTTCGTCGTCGTTGGGCCCGAAGGACCGCTCGTCGCGGGTCTCGTGGACGACCTGAAAGCGGCCGGGATCAAAGCCTTCGGCCCCGGAAAGGCAGCCGCCCAACTGGAAGGCTCCAAGGCCTTCACCAAGGACCTTTGCGCCGAATTCAACATCCCGACCGCTGCCTATCGGCGTTTCACCGATGCGGACGCGGCCAAGAGCTACATCCGAAGCTACGGCGTGCCCATCGTGGTGAAGGCCGACGGCTTGGCGGCCGGCAAGGGCGTCGTCGTGGCGACGAGCTTCGAGGAGGCCGAGGAGAYCGTCGAGATGATGCTCGGCGGCGGCTTCGGGACCGCCGGCGCCGAGGTGGTCATCGAGGCGTTTCTAGACGGCGAGGAGGCGAGCTTCTTTGCCCTTTGCGACGGCACGACCGCGCTCCCCTTCGGAACCGCGCAGGATCACAAGCGCGTCGGCGATGGCGACGAGGGGCCCAATACCGGCGGAATGGGAGCGTATTCGCCGGCGGCGGTCCTCACGCCCGACCTGCAGGCCCGGGTCATGCGCGAGATCATCGAACCCACGCTTGCGGGCATGCGGGCCCGAGGCACGCCCTATACGGGCATCCTCTATGCGGGCCTGATGCTGACCCCGGAGGGTCCGCAGCTCATCGAATACAATGCCCGCTTCGGCGACCCCGAGACCCAGGTGCTGCTGCCGCGCCTGAAATCCGACCTCGTCACCGCGCTCCTTGCCGCCTGCGACGGCGTGCTCGACAGCGTCTCGCTGCAATGGTCGGATCGCGCCGCGCTCACCGTCGTGATGGCGGCCAAAGGCTATCCGGGCGCGTTCGAGAAAGGCTCCGAGATCCGCGGGATCGCCGAGGCCGAAGCGCTCGACGACGTGCTCGTCTTCCATGCCGGAACGAGGCAGGACGGGGATCGGATCCTTGCCAATGGCGGTCGCGTGCTGAATGTCACGGCGACCGGCCGGACGATCACGGAGGCGCAGCGGCGCGCCTACGAGGCGGTGTCGAAAATCCACTGGAGCGGCGGCTTCTGCCGCGGCGATATCGGCTGGCGCGCCGTGAACCGCGAGCATTCCTAGGACGGCGCGCAAACCCGGCCCGAGGCGGCGTCGGACCAGGGGGATGACGTCCGGACTTCCTCCCCTAGCTGTAAGGCGACCCTCTCCCCTCTCCGGAGCGCGCCATGACCGACGATCTTTTCCCCGGCTTCGAATCCCACTGGATCGACACTGAGGTCGGTCGGGTCTTCGCGCGCTCCAAAGGCGACGGCCCGCCGGTCGTGCTGCTGCATGGTTTTCCGCAGACCCATGTCATGTGGCACCATCTCGCGCCGACCCTCGCCGAGACCTATCGGGTCGTCTGCATGGATCTGCGCGGCTATGGCTGGTCCAGCGCGCCGAAGGGGGATCCAACCCACGACACCTATTCCAAGCGCGCCATGGCGCGCGACGTAATCACCGTCATGGAGGCGCTCGGCGCGATCCGCTTCGCCGTGGTGGGACATGATCGCGGCGCAAGGGTCGGATACCGGCTGGCGCTCGACCATCCCGGCCGCGTCGAACGCCTGGCGCTCCTCGATATCCTGCCCACCGCCTATGTCTGGGCGCAGATGAAGGCCGGCAGGGTCGCGGCCGCTCATTGGGCATTCCTCTCCGAGCCCTTTCCCAAGCCGGAGGAGGAGATCGGGCGCGATCCCGTCGCCTATTTCGAGGGGTTGATGCGGAAATGGTCGGCGCCGGGGGACCTGAGCGCGTTCGACCCCGTTGCCATGGCGGYCTATCGGAACGGCTTCAACGAGCCCTCGCGCATCCACGCGTTCTGCGAGGATTATCGCGCGGGAGCGACCCGGGACGTCGAGGCGGACGAGGCCGATCTCGCTGCGGGCAAGACGATCGCATGCCCCACGGAGCTGATCTGGAGCGATTTCTATCTGGTGCGCGGGACCAGCGGGGAAGCCATGTCTCCGCTCGATGTGTGGCGCCAGACATTCGCGCCGAAGATCACCGGGATCGGCGTGTCGTCGGGCCACTTCGTCGCGGAGGAAAATCCCGGCGCGACGTTGGAAGCGTTGATCACGTTCCTGTCGGCCTGAGGCTTATCGGCGTTCCTCGAAGAACGTGCGCAGCAAGGCCGCCGCCTCGGCCTCACGGATGCCGCCATAGACCTCCGGCGCGTGATGGCATGTAGGCTGCGAAAAGAAGCGGACGCCATTCTCAACCGCGCCGCCCTTGGGATCGTGCGCGGCAAAATAGACCCGGCGGATGCGCGCGAACGAGATGGCGGCGGCACACATGGTGCAGGGTTCCAGCGTCACGTAGAGATCGCATCCGATGAGGCGCTCGTCGTCCAGCGTCTCGCATGCGCGGCGGATCGCGAGCATTTCGGCGTGAGCCGACGGGTCGCGCATTTCGCGCGGCCGGTTTCCGGCGGAAGCGATCACCGAACCGTCGCGCACGATCACGGCGCCGACCGGCACTTCGCCCTTCTGGGCAGCAGCCCGCGCCTCGTCGAAAGCGACGCTCATTGGATCCATCTGGACGCCCGCGACCTTATCCATCGTGCTCGCTTCTCCTCCTCTCCTCTGCTATCAGGCTCCCA
Source organism: Microvirga sp. P4_A5 (assembly GCF_056402495.1). Lineage (NCBI taxonomy): Bacteria > Pseudomonadati > Pseudomonadota > Alphaproteobacteria > Hyphomicrobiales > Methylobacteriaceae > Microvirga > Microvirga sp. P4_A5. The sequence continues at coordinate 7,754 of NZ_JBFUHH010000138.1, forward strand.
TGACCGACAGCAATGACGATGGCAAGAAAGGCCGTCCGCGAGGACGCCCTGGCCAAGGCCGCACACCGGGCCGCACCCCCGGCGACAAACCCTTCCGCAAGCCGGCCGGCGGCGCCTCGCGACCCTTCCGCGCGAAGGCCGATGAAGACGACCGCCCACGCCGCGATTCCGGAGACCGGCCGTTCCGCGCCCGCCCGGCCGATGAGCGGCCGCGGGCTCCCCGCGAGAGCGGCGACAACCCCTTCAACAGCCCCGAGGCCGACGCCAAACCATGGGCGCCCCGCGAGGGCGGCGAAAGGTTCGCCCGCCCACGCGGCGACACGCGCGACAAGCCGTTCGCCAAGCGCCCGGAGGGTGACCGGCCCTTCAAGGCCCGTGGCGAATTCAAGCCCCGCGCCGAGGGCGGCGAACGACCCTACCGGGACCGTGGCGCCGAGGGCGACAAGCCCTTCCGCCCGCGCCGCGAGGACAGCGATCGTCCGGTGCGCGGACGTTCCAGCGACGCCCGCCCGCCGCGCGTGGAGGCCAAGGCCGCGGCACGCCCGCGTCCCGCCCGCGAGGCCGTACTGGAGGCGCAGGCGCAGGAGCCCGCCGAGGATCGGATCGCCAAGGTCATCGCCCGCGCCGGCATCGCGTCGCGTCGCGACGTGGAAGCCATGATCGCCGAGGGCCGCGTGACGCTCAACGGCAAGGTGCTGGATTCCCCCGCCATCAACGTGACGGCCGCCGACCAGATCACCGTGGACGGCGAGCCGCTTCCCGTGAAGGAGCGCACCCGTCTCTGGCTCTATCACAAGCCGCGCGGTCTCGTGACCACGGCGCGCGACCCCGAGGGCCGTCCCACGGTCTTCGACAATCTGCCGGAGGACCTGCCTCGGGTGGTGGCCATCGGCCGCCTCGACATCAATACCGAGGGCCTCCTCCTCCTCACCAACGACGGCGGGCTTGCCCGCGTGATCGCGCATCCCAATACCGGCTGGCTGCGGCGCTACAAGGTGCGCGCCCATGGCGAGGTCAACCAGGCGCAGCTCGACGACTTGCGTCACGGCGTCACGGTCGACGGCATGGAATACGGTCC
>NZ_JBFUHH010000139.1:0-8616 GCF_056402495.1 Microvirga sp. P4_A5
GCTGATGGCCCGGTAGGATTGCTCGACCGTCATGATACCCGAGAGGATGATGGCGCCCGCGGCGAGAAGACCCGCCACTGCGGGCGGTACGACCCCCGTCGCGAGAAGAATGACCATGCCGAAAAGGATCACAACCGCGTGCCGCGCTCCAGGCCCCATGGGCACGGCCTGACGTCGCACCAGCTCGGGCGAACTCACGACAAGCACATCCGGGTCGCTGAGGTGGATGTCGAGCGCCTTCCACGTGCCTTGGAGCAGCATCGTATCACCGGATTGCAACACGATGCCGCCACCGGCCTGTCGCGATTTGTCAGCAACGATTTCCGCGCCTGCTCTCTGAACGGCCAGAACGATTAGATCGCCGCTATCGGTGACCATGCCGGGAAAGACGGTCTGGCCGATCAGTCCCGAGCGGGGAGGAATGACGACCTCCGCCAGACCGGAACGGCGATTGAAAAGCGTCTCTTCACCCTGGCCCGCCTCCGCGCCCTCGCGAAACGCCAGATGCATCTGTCCGGCAAAGGCGGCGGCCGCTTCCGCGTCGCCACGCAGCAGCAGATTATCGCCCTCGGCCAGCACAGGCCGTCGCAAGGGGGAAACCATGTCACCTTCCTGGATTGCGACCATCTGGAGCCCAGGAAAAGCCGTCAGGTCGATCGCGGAAGCCGGACCGCCGACATAGGGCGAGGTAGCGCGCACCCGCATTTGGTAGACGCCGCTCGCGAGGCCGTATTGCTCGACGAGCGTCTTGGCGTGGCGGCTGAAATCGGCGGGCATCGTGGCGCCATTGCGTTCGGGCAGGAGACGTTGGCCGAACAGCACGATGATGGCCATCGTGCCCGCGAGGAGCGGCACGCCCACGAGGGCAAACTCGAAAAAGCCGAATGCCCCGACCTGTGCGTCGAACCCTGCCTCCGATACCAGCACGTTGACCGGGGTACCGGTGAGGGCCAACATTGATCCCGCATGCGCGGCGAACACCAGCGGCATCAGGAGCTGCGAGGATTTCCGCTGCAATCGAACGGCGATGACCACCACCACGGGCAACAGCGCTGCGACCGCGCCATTGACGCTGATCAACGCCGTCAAGCCTGCAACCAGGCTCATGGTCAGGAGGAGAAGGCGCGTGCGGCTTTCTTCACCCGCTCCGCGGATCAAGAGCTGTCCCGCCCAGGCAGTAACCCCCGTCATCTCAAGCCCGGAGCTGACGACAAAGAGGGAAGCGATGAAGATGACGGCGGGGTCTCCCAAACCTCCCAGTGCCTGGCCTAAGGTCAGAACCCCCGTCGCCCAGAGCGCCAGTGCCGTTCCCATGGCGACGAAAACCACCGGCAGCCTGTTCCAGACGAACAGGACGACCGCAACGGCGATGATGGCGGCTGTATACGCTATGGGGCTCAATCGCTTAGCTCCTTATGGGGGCCACGCGGAGCCACGTCGTGTACCAGCTGCGCGCCTACATCTGCACCGTGTCGTCCTGGTTCCAGCCGAACGGCCACGTTGTTGTCGACAGTTCAGTCCTCGATCGTCGCCATCAAGAGCGCGATGCGACAACCCTTTTCGAACTCGGCCAAGTTGACATATTCCTTCAGGGTGTGGATTTCGGCCTGGCCCGATCCGATGGTGATGGTGGGGACACCGTGCTTATCCAGCCAGTTGGCGTCCAAGCCTCCATTCGAAAACACGTAGGTCGGTTCGATGCCCAATATCTTCAGTGCCTTTGTCGCGCGCTGCACGACCGGCGCTTTCTCATCCAACTTGAACGGCGGATAGGCAGGAAGCTGGCGAAATGCCACTTCGGCCGTCGCCCCCTCGTGATCCTTTACCTCGCTCTGCGCTTTGGCGAACGCTGCGCGGTATCCGTCGGCGATCTTGGTCGCAAAGGCTGATTCCGGGCTTCGCGCTTCGCCCTTTATGTAGGCATAGTCGGTGACCACGTTCGTGGCGTCGCCGGCGGCTGTTTTTCCGTCTTTGCCACCGAAAATGCCGACGTTGCTGGTGCCATGTCCGTCTGATTTGACGACTTTGCCGAACCAGCCCGCATTCCGAGCTTCGGCGAGGGCCAGAGCGGCAACCATGGTGGCAGAGATACCCTTCTCCGGAGCAACGCCGGCATGGGATGCCTTGCCTGTGATCTCGACTTCCCAGTTCTCCTGTCCGACAGCGCCGATGAGCAGGTCGGAGGACATCTGGCCGTCAACATTGATGCACATGACTGCCCCTCCGAGATCGGCGGGGTTCAGTTCGCGGGCACCGTGGAGGCCGCTCTCTTCGCGAACGGTGAACAACAACGTGATCGGCGGGTGCGGGAGCTTATGCTTCAGGAGGGTTTCGGCCGCCCGGTGCAGGACGACCCGTTCAGGTGTTTTCCGTAGAGGCGAGCAAGCTCACCAACGAAGTTCAGCTCTCCGGCGAGATCCAGGCGGAAAAGAACGTCGCACTCGCCTTTCGTATCAGCGGTCGTGTCGTCGAGCGCCCTGTGAATGTCGGAGATCGCGTGGCGGCCGGCCAGCTTGTGGCCCGGCTGGACCCGCAGACCGAGCAGAATGCGCTCAGCGCCGCCAAGGCGGGCCTTGCGGCGGCGCGCGGGGAGGTCAATACGGCGCGCAGTACGTTCGAACGCCAGGAGCAACTGATGGCTCAAGGCTTCACAACCCGCCCGCGCTTCGAACAGGCCCTCCATGCACAGGAAACCGCACAAGCGCGGCTTGAAGATGCAGAGGCACAGGTCGAGCGGGCGCGCGACCGGGTGGGGTTCACGGAACTTCGCGCGGACGTCGCCGGTGTGGTGACCGCCCGTGGCGTCGAGCCGGGGGAGGTCGTGCAGCCTGGTCAGGTCGTCGTGCAACTGGCTCGCGACGATGGAAGGGACGCGGCCTTCAACGTTCCGGCGCGTCTGCTGGAAACGCAAACAGGCGGGGCGATGATCCGTGTCGTTCTCGCCGCCGACCCGTCGGTGGTTGCCTACGGCCGAGTGCGCGAAGTGGCGCCACAAGCCGATCCCGTAACCCGAACATTCCTGGTCCGGGTCGGCCTGCAGAATCCGCCGGATGCCATGCGGCTAGGGTCGACCGTCACCGGAACGATGGAGCTCACCTCCACGGTGATCGTTGCCATTCCGGCGAGCGCTCTCACTCAATCAGGTCGGTCGCCTGCGGTCTGGATCGTCGATCCAGACACATCGACAGTTTCTCTTCGTGCTGTGGACGTCCTGCGCTTCGATCCTGGACGCGTGATTATTTCGCAGGGGTTGGAGCCGGCCGACACCATCGTCTCGGGCGGCATTCAGGCCCTCCATCCCGGCCAGAAAGTCGCGCCGCTTGCCACGCAACCCGAGAAAGCTCTCGGACGCCGAGCAGCCAAAGCGCGTTTCACACGCGAAGTTCGCCTCCTCGCACCTTACGAAAAAAGGGACAGCGCGTTCCGGGTAGCCACATGGCGCCTTCAACAATCGCGATGGCCGTGACTGTTCCCAGTCCTGTCTCCGATCAAAGGCATGATGCTTTCCGTTGCAGAGGACACACATGGAGATCACGCAAGCAGTCGGGGACGCTGAGAAGCTTCGAACGGAGCTGCTTGTCATCGGCATATTTGCCGGTGAACCACTTCGCGGGGCGGCCCAGGCGGTGGACCATCTCACGAATGGAAGGCTATCGCATATCGTCCGACGTGGTGAAATTGGGTCTGCCCCTGGCGCGACGTTGCTGGTGCGGGATTTACCGGGGGCCGCAGCGGTGCGCATCCTGCTCGTCAGCCTGGGGAGTGCCGCGAGTTTTTCGGACGAAGCCTATCGGAAAGTGTTGGAAGCAACCGCAAGAGCCCTCGGGGAGGGCGTCGCCTCCGAGGCTGTCGTGACCCTTGTCGAGAACCTGGTTCCCGGCCGTTCCCTTGCATGGTCAGTCCAACAGGCAGGCCGTTTTCTTGCGGACGACAACCACAGAATTGTGCTGCCCGGATCGCAGTCCTCCAGTTGGGATCGAAATGCCCGCGGCGCGCGCAGCATCATGCTTCTCATCCCGACGACGCTCACCTCCGAGCTCGTGGGGGCCCTGCGCCGAGGCTTGGCGGTAGCCGAGGGGATCGCGCTTTCAAAGGATCTCGACGATCCGGGGGGGCAACTGCCCACGACATCCGCCCTCGCGAACGCCGCTAAGGCGATGGGTGAAGAGTTCCGCTTCCCCGTGGAGGTTCTCGAACGAAATCCGCTTAGGACCATCGGCAGACAGACCCCACCATCAGCTGGCGAAACGCCGGCAAACGCGAAGATGATCGTGATGCATTATAAGGGCCGAAGAGCAAAGAACCGCCCCATTGTGCTCGCCGGGGCGGGAACTCCCGTCACCTTGAATGGCGCTAGCAGCGTTCTCGGCGTCTTGAAGGCAGTCGCGCGACTGAGGTTGCCCATAAACGTCATCGGTCTCGTTACTGCGGCCGGATGTGCGAAGCGAGGGAATGTGTGCCCATCCGACCTGGACGTCACACTTGTGTCGAGTCGGGAATTCGACGCGCGCGACAGGCATTTCGAGCTTCGATCCGGCCTGCGCGATATGTTCACCTACGCCGAGCGGTTTGTCCCTTCCACCGTGATTGGAATCGCCACGTTGGCAGCGAGCGTCGCGGCAGTCGGCGCGAGAAACCTGTACGCCAACGACAACACGCTGGCTGCGGAACTCCTGAAATCGACTGAGGAATCAGGCGGGCGTGCCTGGCGGCTTCACCTGTGGGATGATCGTACCGACCGGATAGAAAGCTATCGAGCCAGCACGGGGGACGTTGATGCCATGAGGGCCGCGAGCTTGCTGCGTTGTTCCGCGAAAACCTATTCATGGGGCTACCTGGATATCGAAGAGACGGCTTCCGGTGCGGTTCAGCCAGAAAACAAGGTTGATTGCCTCGTCGCCCTTCTTGCAGATTTCCTCATCAATCGCGCCGCTGAGGCAGCCTTGAGTATGCCTGAGGCGCGCGGCGGTCGGAAGACTCACAACAGGGGAGTGGTCCTATGAGTGATCTCGTTTTCGTGGCATTTCCGACTGAGCAGAAGGCCGAAGAGGTCCGCCAGAAAGTCCTTTCCCTCCAGAAGGAATATCTCATCGAGCTGGGCGACGCGGTTGTCGTGGTCAAGGACCCGAAAGGTCATATCAAGCTCAATCAGCTGGTGAATGCGACGGCAGCGGGTGCCGCCTCGGGGGCTTTATGGGGCACGTTGGTCGGCTTCATTTTCATGATGCCCCTCCTTGGGACGGCTCTAGGCGCGGCGTCAGGCGCTCTCGGCGGTAAACTCAGCGACGCGGGGATCGACGATCAATTCATGAAGGATGCGGCGGGTTCACTGCAACCAGGTACGGCGGGACTCTTCCTCCTCATCCGGAAGATGACGACCGACAAGGTTCTTGCCGACCTCAAGGGCGTCGGCGGCGTGCTCATGCGCACCTCGTTCGACGAAACGAAGGAAGCCGCGTTGCGTGAGGCGTTGGCGGCCACGACACCAGAACCCGCGGTCAAATGATGGGTGACAGGATTGTGGCGGCGGGAGGGGAGGCGGCTTACTGGCCGGCCGCGACAGCCAGCCTCGATGACTTCCGGCCCCTTCTTCCGGCCGAGGAGGAGGTTGTCGCGCGACTTCACAGCGGCGATTTCGATCGGCTGGGGGATGGTTCCCGGCCGGAATCGGACGACCCGGCTCGCGCGATCCGCGCTCCGTTTCTTCGTTTCCTCCTGCTGGGAGGCGACGAAGGCTGCCGGCCGCACGAGAAGGGCATCAGACTGACCGGAGCATGGATCAGGGGAACCCTCGACCTTGAGGCATGCCGGATTTTCAGAGACATCGGACTGAAAGACTGCCGCTTCGATGCCGCTCCAATCCTAAGATCTGCCATCATCGATCGTCTGTTCTTGGACGGATCTTCCCTTCCGGGGTTTTTTGCGGAGCGTCTCGAGACCCGAGGCGGGATCTACTTGCGCGGAGCTCATATCAGTGGGGAAATGAGACTCACCAGTTCGCGTCTGGGCGGCAACCTCGTGTGTGACGGTGCGACCGTCCTGTCGATCGGCCGATATGGGATCAGCGCAGAAGGCCTCGAGGTTCGCAGCATATTCTTTCGAGGGGCCGACATTCGTGGCGGCATCAACCTGTCGGGCGCACGGGTCGTCGCCGATTTCGATTGTGCCGGCGCCGTCGTCTTTCGCCCCGATGAGGTTGCGATCGCCGCCGACACGATCGAGGTTGGCGGTAGCGTCATCCTGCGCGCGACCAGCATCGACGGAGACGTCAGGTTGCCGGGTTCCAGGATCGCGGGAGACCTGGACTGCGCCGCCGCCGTTCTTTCCAGCCCCGGCCGCGACGCCCTGCAGTTGAGTCGCGCCGAGATCGAGGGCGCTTTCTTCCTGCGCAAGGGTGCCGGCGTAAAAGGTTTGTTGAACCTGACAGGTGCATCGGTCGGCACAGTGCATGACGAACCGCAGTGCTGGCCGCAACAGGGCGATCTCTTGTTGAACCGTTGCCGCTACGGCGCTTTCATCGATGGCCCGGTCGATGCGGATAGTCGGTTGGACTGGCTATCGCGGCAATCTCCAGAACGTTGGGGCGAAGATTTCTGGCCGCAGCCATACGAGCAGCTCGCGTCCGTCTTTAGAGAAATGGGGCACGACGAGGACGCGCGCTCGGTTCTCATCGTCAAGGAACGATTGCAACGGCAAGCGCGTCGCAAGCGTGCTCGTTATCCTCTTTTGCGCGCAGTTCTCGCGATCAAGGACGGCATTCTCAGGGTGACGGTCGCMTACGGACGTCAGCCCCTGCTTGCCTTCGTCTGGCTCGCGTTTTTCTGGGCGCTTGGCGTGGCGGTTTTCGGGTATGCGGAGGGGCAGGGCGCCTTCAAACCGAACAGCCCTGTTGTCCTGCGTTCCCTCGAGTGGACGCTTTGCGGTTTGAATCAATCGGAACAACGCTTTCTCGCGTCGACCCAACAGATGGCAAGCGGACGCGCGGAGAGCGACCAAACCCAACTTTCATGCTTCAGAAGCCAGACGGAGGCGTCGAGCTATCCCGGATTCAATGCATGGATATACTCTGTGGACGCACTGCTGCCCGTCCTGGAGATGGACCAAAAAGCATACTGGCGACCAAATCCATCGGAGCCATTCGGCACAGTTGCGCTGAACTATTTACACTTCCAATCCATCGTGGGATGGGTCCTCAGCCTGCTCGCGGTGGCGGGGTTTTCCGGGCTGGTGAAATCGCGGTGACGCAACTCAAGCAATCGGTGAGCACGACGTGATCAAATCGGCATCGCCCGAGAAAGCATTGAAACCGCACGACGCTCGCGGTCATCGTGACCCCTTGTCGATCGACCTCGCCCATCAGGGCCGAGGCGCGCACGGGGCGTTCACCTGGGGCGTCCTCGCTCGCTTTCTGGAGGAAGGCTGGCTAGTCATAGACGAGATCTCGGGCAATTCGGCAGGAGCGATGAATGCCGCCGGAATCGCTTCCGAATACACCAAGGGCGGCTGCGACGGCGCGCTTCAGTCTCTTCCAACGCAACGGACCCTTGTAACGATCTGGACCATTTCATGACGAGCGATCGAATTCACCATGCGGCCCTGGTTCTGATGGCCACGATCGCGACCGTCGTTGCGTTGTCGTTGGCGAGCTCGGTCTTCGCGCCCGTTGCATTCGCGCTTTTCATCATTGCCATCATGTGGCCTTTGCAGAAGGGCCTGCAGGGAGTCTTGCCAAAGCTGGTGGCGCTCGCCCTCACGGTGATCGTGATGGTCGTCGTATTCTTCGCCTTCGGTTCGCTCATCGTCTGGGCGTTTAGCCGGGTAGGCCGTTGGATCGTCAACGACGCCGGACGCTTCCAGCTCCTTTACGATCAAGCGGCCGCCTGGCTCGAAGGGCATGGCATCGCGGTGGCCGGGCTGTGGTCGGAGCATTTCAACGTCGGTTGGCTTCTGCGCACCGCGCAGGGCCTCACCGGCCGCCTCAACAACACGGTGAGCTTCTGGCTGGTGGTGCTCGTCTATGTGATCCTCGGCCTGCTGGAAGTCGACGATTTCGGTCGAAAGACCCGTTCGATGGGGAACCGTGACATCGGGAACGTGCTCTACAATGGGAGCGTGATCACTGCCGCGAAGATCCGTCGCTACATGCTGGTCCGCACACAGATGAGTCTCATCACGGGCCTGCTCGTCTGGGGCTTTGCGAAGCTGGTGGGCCTCCAGCTTGCGGCCGAATGGGGCGTTATCGCTTTTGCGTTGAACTACATCCCCTTCATCGGTCCACTCATCGCCACGGTGTTCCCGACTGTATTTGCGGCGACGCAATTCGCGTCATGGCAATCGGTGATCATGGTATTCGCATGTCTCAATGTGATTCAATTCATCGTGGGGAGCTATGTCGAGCCGCGTGTATCCGGCAATGCCCTTTCAATCTCGCCCTCGGTCGTCCTGTTCGCCGTGTTCTTCTGGAGCTTTTTATGGGGCATTTTCGGCGCGTTCATCGGTGTGCCGATCACAATCGCTGCCCTGACCTTCTGTGCCCAGCATCCCTCGTGCCGCTGGCTTGACGAATTGCTGGGAGGAGCCGCAAAATCTCCAGCTGCTGAGCCGGACATACAAGCC